>NZ_JAUBTO010000209.1:0-10272 GCF_036702495.1 Microcoleus sp. C2D2
CGGTGACGAAAAGTGCGATCGCCCAACTCCTGCAAACCGCAGACTGTTCCGGAGTGCAAAAATTGCAACTGTAAAAATTGAGCAAAATTCACCGAGGGTACCAGTTTCAAAAAAAATGCAACCCTAGGTAAGGTCCAAACTGTGATATTTATCAGTCATTCCCCATCTAAAATCTCAAATCTAAAATCTAAAATCCTATAAGATCGCCTATGATGTCTTAAATCGGTGCAATCAAACATTATTCGCTTCTCGCTTATGTCGATCGGTCAAGAACTACCCCAACTCCTCAAACAGCGCCTATTTTACCAAGGGCGCAAATTTAACTTTGACGTAGCCACCCTCCGTCTTCCCAACGGTTCCGAAGGCGAGTGGGAATGTATTCGCCACCCGGGCGGAGCACTTGCAGTTCCCGTCACACCCGAAGGTAAACTCGTCTTGGTGCGACAATACCGCTTTGCCACAAAAGGGCGAATTTTAGAATTTCCCGCAGGTACAGTCGAAATCAATGAAAGCCCCGCCGAAACTATCAAACGCGAAATCGAAGAAGAAACCGGATATCGCGCCGGAAAATGGCAGAAATTAGGGCAATTTTTTCTCGCCCCCGGTTATTCCGACGAAATCATTTATGCTTTTTTAGCCCAAGATTTGGAAAAACTGGAAAAGCCGCCAGCCCAGGACGCTGATGAAGACATTGAAACAGTTTTATTCACCCCTGAAGAATTAGAAAAAGCTATTTTAGCTGGGGAACCAATTGACGCGAAATCAATTTCTAGCTTTTTCTTAGCCCGTCCATTTTTGACTTAAATATGACTGACGAAAAAACCCCGGTTTCTTATAAAAATCGTCCATCAAACCGATAAATCTTAACTTAGAAACCGGGTTTTTGACCCCGCGTGTGTCCAGGACTGTAAAATCTAAAATCTAAAATCTAAAATCTAAAATCGAATGTCCGATCTAATTTTATTTTGGCACCGCCGCGACTTGCGTATTTCTGACAATATCGGACTGGCAGCAGCGCGCCAGGAAAGCCAGAAAGTAGTCGGGATTTTTTGTCTCGATCGCAATATCCTAAATCCGGATGAGGTAGCGCCAGCGCGAGTCACATACATGATCGGGTGCTTGCAAAAACTCTCCTCGCGTTACAGGGAATCAGGCAGCCAATTGCTGATAATTCAAGATGACCCGACTCTAGGAATACCGAAATTAGCAACAGCGATAAATGCCAAAGCAGTATTTTGGAACTGGGATATAGAACCCTACGCAAAAAAGCGCGATCTATCCGTATCAAACGCCCTCCAACAAGCAGGAATTCAAGTCCAAAATTTCTGGGATCAAGTCCTGCACGCCCCAGATGAAATTCGCAGCGGTACAGGGCAACCCTACACAGTTTATACACCATTTTGGAAAAAATGGAACAGCAAACCCAAAGCCAAACCAGTAGAGACACTGCCGATAACTTATCCGGAATTAATGACCGGATTAACTGCAGAAGAACAAGAAAGCGCCAACCAAGCAGGTGCCATTGAAACACTGCCAACTGCCTTGAGTTTGGGATTTCTTTGGGAAAATCCATTAGTAATAGAACCCGGAGAAGATGCAGCGCTAAAAAAATTAGAAGAATTTTGCGATCGCGCAATTTACCAATATCAAGGACAGCGCAATTTCCCCGCAATTAACGGCACATCCCAACTCAGCGCCGCCCTCAAATTTGGTGCAATTGGCATCCGCACGGTTTGGCAAGCTACCCAGATAGTAATGGACACTTGCCGCAACGAAGAAGCCTTCACAAGCATCCAGACTTGGCAACAGGAAATAGCGTGGCGGGAATTTTACCAACACGCCATGTATAACTTCCCAGAACTAGCAGACGGCCCCTACCGTCAAGCATTCAAAAACTTTCCTTGGGAAAACGATGAAAAACTCTTTCAAGCTTGGTGCAGGGGCAAAACTGGTTATCCCATTATCGACGCGGCAATGCGGCAGTTAAATCAGACAGGTTGGATGCACAATCGCTGCCGCATGATAGTCGCTAGCTTCCTTACCAAAGATTTAATTATTAACTGGCAGTGGGGCGAACGATACTTCATGCAAAAATTGATAGACGGCGATCTTTCTGCTAATAACGGCGGCTGGCAGTGGAGTGCATCCAGCGGCATGGACTCGAAACCTTTGCGAATATTCAATCCCGCCAGTCAAGCTCAAAAATTTGACCCGGAAGGGGAATATATTCGGCACTGGGTTCCAGAATTGCGCCGAGTTGATACTAAACTTTTGCTAACAGGAAATCTTTCGTCTTTAGAACGCCGACTTCTTCCTTATCCCTCTCCAATCGTAGACCACAACGAGCAGCAGCGCAAGTTTAAGGAACTTTACAAGCAGCAAAAAATTTAAACATCACACCCATAACCCCGACTTGTTCAAGAAGTCGGGGTTCTAGCTGACTTTATTACACCTACCTAATTAATATGTGATATCATGTTCTGTTAATGGCCATTAAAAATTTTGTTTGTAGTAAGGACTTGAGTCCTTATTGACTCTATTCGAGGACTAAAGTCCTCACTACGAACTATTGATGGTTATATGAACGGAGAATTTTTTATGATTCCAACCATAATCAAATCGATAACATTTGAATAATTTTTAGAATGGTATCCAGATGGAAAAGGACGTTTCGAGCTACGCAATGGAGTAATACTTGAGATTAACCCAAATGGCTCCCATGAGGAAGTTACAGGTTTTATTATCCGAAAAATTAACGTAGAAATTGACCGTTTAAATCTTCCTTATGTAACACCATCAACTTATTTTGTCCGACCTCCCGAAACGACCACGGGCTACCAGCCAGATCTCATAGTCTTAGACAAAACAGCCTTAATTTCAGAGCCACTCTGGAAAAAATCATCAGTTATTTCTCAAGGTAGCTCTGTTAAGCTTGTTGTCGAAGTAGTTAGCACTAACTGGCAAGATGATTACCTGGTAAAAGTGGCTGAGTATCAAAGATTGGGTATCCCGGAATACTGGGTTGTTGACTGTGCTGCCTTGGGTGGCCGGCGCTTCATCGGCAATCCCAAACAACCTACTGTCTCGATTTACCAGTTGGTTGATGGGGAGTACCAGGTTAGCCAGTTCCGAGAGGGCGATAGGATTATTTCGTCTGCCTTCGGGGAACTTAATCTGACTGTTGAGCAGGTTTTTAGCTCTATAACTTAAATAAATCGGAGATTCAAATGGTAACGCTGCAATTAAGACAAATCATTGTACCACCTGGACATAGAGTGCTGTTAGATGATGTCAACTGGCAAGAATTTGAGGCAATTTTAGAAGAGTTGGGAGAACACCGTGGCTCTAGAATAGCTTACAGTCAAGGAACTTTGGAGATTAGGATGCCACTACCAGAACATGAGAAAGCTAAAATCATTATTGGCTATTTAGTGAAAATTTTGTTTGAAGAACTAGAAATAGAATTTGAACCATTTGGTTCGACCACTTTCAAGCGAAAAAGTATGTTACAAGGAATTGAACCTGATGAATGTTTTTACATTCAGAATTCTGCTCTAATGATTGGTAAAAAGCGGATCGACTTAACTGTCGATCCGCCGCCTGACTTAGCAATTGAAGTCGATCTAACTTCCAAAACTCAACTCGATGCTTACGAAGCTTTGGGAGTACCTGAGATATGGCGCTATGAAAATAAGAAGCTTCTGATTAATGTGCTTCAAGATGGGAAATATGTTGAATCTGAAATTAGTCCGACCTTTCCCAATCTGCCAATTATTGCAGCTATTTCTCAATATTGCGAAGAAAGTCAAACAGCGGGCACGAGTCAAACTCTCAGATTGTTTCGCCAGTGGGTTAGAGAACAAATCAGGCTTTGATCACTGAAGTATTCACTACAAACCTGACTGTTTCCCAAGGCCCAATTACCGATACAGACAAGTTATCATAAACTTAAATAAATCGGAGATTCAAATGGTAACGCTGCAATTAAGACAAATTATTGTACCACCTGGACATAGAGTGCTGTTAGATGATGTAAACTGGCAAGAATTTGAAGCAATTTTAGAAGAGTTGGGAGAACACCGTGGCTCTAGAATAGCTTACAGTCAAGGAACTTTGGAGATTAGGATGCCACTACCAGAATATGAATTAAATAAGGAAATCATTGGCGATATGGTGAAAATATTACTCGAAGAACTTGAAATGGATCGAGAATGTTTTGGTTCAACGACTTTTAAGCGAAAAAGTATGTTACAAGGAATTGAACCTGACAACTGCTTTTACATTCAGAATCACGCTCTAATGATTGGTAAAAAGCGGATCGACTTAACTGTCGATCCGCCGCCTGACTTAGCAATTGAAGTCGATCTAACTTCCAAAACTCAACTCGATGCTTACGAAGCTTTGGGAGTACCTGAGATATGGCGCTATGAAAATAAGAAGCTTCTGATTAATGTGCTTCAAGATGGGAAATATGTTGAATCTGAAATTAGTCCGACCTTTCCCAATCTGCCAATTATTGCAGCTATTTCTCAATATTGCGAAGAAAGCCAAACAGCGGGTACGAGTCAAACTCTCAGATTGTTTCGCCAATGGGTTAAAAACCAAATACAAAATTGATAGGAAATCCCTAGTTAACGTACTTGCTGTTAAAAAGCAGGCTTCTTGACGATCGCAAAAAAGCCCATTTTCTGACAGCAAGCGTTCTCATCCCGTTGTATTGTTAATTTCGCTTTTGGGAAATAGAGAGAGAGTAAGGGTGTTGACCTTGAGATCGATCGCCCACAAAAATAACATAAGTCCCCTTGTCCCCATAACCGGAAAATTCTACATTCCCCGCAGCAGCATTCGCCGGCAGGACGCAGAAACGCCCCCTCGGCCCCTGAATCATTAAACTCGGAGCTCCAGCGGTTTGTACTGCAATCCGCCAGTAAGGCAAATCCTGCGTTACTTCGATGACGTGGTTCGGTGCTTGGGACACAAAACCGCAGTCGCCGCTATTGTTCGCGCCGCCGGAAACTCCAGAAACTCCCAGCGGTTCGGGAAATCCCGGAGCAATTTGTAGCGGTTGGCTCCGAATAGCGCCGGCATCCGCTAAAATCATTGCCAAGGCTAGGGTCACGATCGAGCTAAACCACAGTTTGCCGCGATCGCCCGGATAATGGATCTTCATGTTTCCTCACACAATGGCATTTGCTTGTAGTTCATTGACGGTAGGCGATAATTGCGGTTCCGAACACATTAATCTAAACTAACTCCCGAATTTTTTTTATGAATCCTCAAAATAACTTCAAATGGCAGCAAGCGTTCGGAGAACTAAAAGCTAAACTAGAACGATCGCCGCTCATCAAACAAAATTCAGACAGCTATCAAGCCGTCGGAACCTTCTACAATCAATTACTCGAAAAGTTTCAAAGACTCCCCAAACCCGGACAGGTGGCAGCCTTTGCCTTGGCATCGATAATTGTCCTGACAGTCTTCAATAGTGTCGTACAGCTAATTTCGGCCCTGATGACTCTTGCTGTTCTGGGAGTGCTAATCTACATAGCGTATAAATTGGCAATTTCCCCCCAGTCCTCAAATACTAACGACAAATAATAGGAATTTCTGAATATGGCTAGCCCCACCGCGCCCAGCGGCCTCAATCAACCCGATCCGTCTTGGCAAACACAATCCAAGCAAATGCCACTGCTGGTTCGCAGGTGCGGCGCTTGGGCCGTGGAAATTTCGTTAATTGCCGCCAGCGCCCTCGTTCCCTTCAGTATCGGGGCATTGGTCAACAATGAATCTCAAACCGTGCCGCTCAATCCCTACATAGCAGCAGCATCCGAAACCGTCGCCCGTACTTTGGGCATACCAATGCGCGATCGCAACCCCAGAGTCTTCGCTCTAACTAATCTATTCTGGTCAGGGGCGCTGCTGGCACCGGCAGTTTTAGGGGCGTGGCAACTGTTTTTGCTCGCCAGAACCGGTCAAACTCTCCCCAAACGCTGGTTCGGTGTCAAAGTTGTCACAGCCTCGGGTACTCCTCCGGGTTTTGGGCAAGTGCTAATTCGCGAAAGTTTAGGGCGCTGGGGAGTGCCTCTGGGCGTCGCTTACGGCATTTGGCGCTTGACGGGTGCGTTTCCAGATTTGCTGATTTTAGGTGGGCTCAGCGGCTTGGCACTGATCGCAGACGGCGCTTTTGCATGGCGTTACAAACGGCAAGCGGGACACGATCGCCTCGCGAATACTTTGGTGGTCAGCGCTCGATCGAATCAACTGTCTGCCAATCCACTCAAGAGTCCAGATTGGACTGAGGAAGACGCGCAGATTGCGGCTTTGGTTGTGACGCCGCAAACCGGGCTGAAAGAAAATCCCAGTTTGTGGAATTGGATTCGCCAACACCCAGGCGCAACTTTAGTGATAGTTACCATCGGTAGCGTGGGATTGATTTTAACTTTGTTTGTCGGCACTCTCATCTACACTCAAACTCAAGCAAATATGCGGGATTCCCGGCAGCGGAACGACGAATTATTTGTGGCTTTAGTCAGCAAATTGTCTCCCACATCGGCCTTGGGGGCATCCGGCAGGCGATCGGCCATTTTGGCCTTGGGGGCAGTGGAAGACTCCCGCGCCGTACCCCTGCTAGCGGATTTGCTAGCTCAAGAAGACAACCGCGCCATGCTGGACGCGATCCAGCAAGCTTTAGTCAGTAGCGGGCCGAAAGCTTTGCCTGACTTGCAGCGGTTGAACCAAGCTCTCAGCAACGACCTCGAGTCCCTGCGCTTTGGCGGCAAGGCGGAACGCGAGTTAGCGGCCGCCCGCCAGCGAACAGTACAAAGGGCGATCGGCAAAATTCTCACAGTGTATAGCAGCCAGCTCAACGGCGCGGATCTGAGCCGCACGGATTTAGCTCAAAGTCCTGCCGGCCCGGCTCAGTTTACTTTAGTATTAAACAAAGTTGACTTGTCGGGAATTAAGTTAAAAGAGGCCAATTTAACCAATGCCAGCTTGCAGGGAACTCGCTTTTACGGCACTGGCGAAGACAGGCGTCCGGGTACATTTGACGATTGGATTTCTGACTTGAGCGCAGCTAATTTTGAAGGAGCAAATTTGACCGGGGCGTCTTTGAACAGTGCTGTAATGAACCGGACTACTTTTGTGCGCGCTGTCCTCAACAAAGCTAATTTGTCCAGCGGAAATTTGAATGCAGCTAATTTCAGCAGTGCTATTTTAATTGGCGCTTCTTTGCAGCAAGCAATCTTAAAAAATGCAATTTTTACCGGTGCAGATATAGGAAGCGCGAATTTGTCGGGAGCGGATTTGTCCGGTGCGCGTTTGGGCAAAGTGAAGGCTCAAGGCGCTCAGTTGGCCTTGACAAATTTGTCTAAATCGGAATGGCAAGGTGCTGATTTGTCCGGTGCCGATTTGAGTGGCGCGAACTTAGAGAATGCCGACTTGAGTTCGACTAAACTCGCCAACGTGAATTTAAAAGATGCTCGATTGCAAGATGCTAATTTGCGGAATGCGGAGGTGAGTTCGGTTGATTTTAGGGGGGCGAATTTAGCGGGAGCGAATTTTAAAGGGGCTGTGTTTCTGGGGAAGGCAGCTTCGGAGCAATTTATTCAAAATCCGACCGGTAGTAAATCCGGTCGATTCCAAGGAGTTGATTTTGGGGAGGCTAAGAATTTAGATCAAAGTCAAATTGCTTACATTTGTTTGCAGGGGGGGATTCATCCGAAGTGCCCGCAGAAGAATTAAGGATTGGTTGTTAGCGGCTAGGGTAATACAGTCTTTCAAAGAACAGGTAGGGTAATTATGAGCGTTAAGCGAATCATTTATCTCATCTTAGCAATTCTGGGGCTTGTGCTGCCTTGGTACTATAACTTGCAGTTTTTTAGCAATGCTGGCTTGCTCGACTTTGTCAACGAGAGTTCGGCTAATCTTGCTGCGAAATCGGTAAGTTTAGATTTGTTTATCGCAACTGTAGCAGGAAGCACTTGGATGTACGCGGAGTCGAAACGATTGGATATAAGTTTTGTAGGGCCGTACGTACTTCTGGCTGTGCTTGTTTCGTTTTCATGTGCTTTCCCGCTTTTCTTGTTTGTGCGGGAAACCAAGCTGGAAAAGTCAACTGAAGTCTCAAGTTGAAAAGTTGTTTAACAGGTTAGTGCCGCGCAGCACAATAATTCGGTGCAGGCGATCGAGGTATTATATAATTTCCGGTAAAATTACCGTTATAGGTTTGTAGTGACAACGGAAGTCCTCAGAATTGTATGAGGATTAAAGTCCTCACTACAAACCAACGTAATTGTTGTCGTTTGAGGGGACATAATATTAATACCAATTTCACTCCTTTTTTGCTAAAAAATTTTGTGTAGAGTTTCGTTCCACGGGCAAAACCTACTACTGCATGGTTTATTGATAGTCCTCGACGCACGGGTGGTCAGAAACCGGGTTTTTTTACCGAAAGACGCCCTGCAGACCGCAGAACAAGGCAAAAAACCGGGTTATGAAGGTTTTGATGCGTCCAGAACTAATTGAAATTGCTATTACGCAATAGCATCCGAAGTGACAAGATTCTCGAATTGCGCCAATAGCATTCCATCAGCATTATTTGCAACTCCAAAAATTTTAGGTAACTGACCTGTTTCAACGAGAACTTGTCTCACTTCTCGGTTAGATACATCGGCTAGATTTTTGTTATTTAGAAGGGCATTAATCGCAGCGATACCGACACCTTGACCAACGGCGACGTTGAATTCAACAATTCTGCCGGCAGAACAGGCAAACCCTTCAAATCCCGAACACGGACTGACCACTGCCAGGTTAGGAACGTTTTTAATTAATGCGTGGCGGATACCAATATTGAAGGTAGGCTTTTTAAAAGCCATACTTTTAAACCATCCTAGAGTGTTTGCTTTCTCGTTAAGACCCTGGATACCTCCGCGTATATCAAAATAATAGCTAAATGTTCCCAGTGCCTCATTAGCAGGTACGCCACCTAAAAGCATTTGTGCGCCAGTTAAAGGTTCTACAACTCCCATCACATTGCCGGCGTGTCTGATATAAAGTTCTGAGGCAGTAGTAACAGAAGTAGCCCCCAAACTCCTCAACCAAGCTGCAAGAAATAATATCTCTTTTTGCATATTAGCCGTGGGTTTGCTCCCGCTTCTAGCTAAGGCTTCCGCTTCGCTGGCGGTGACTGCAAATAAAAGCGCATTCCACGAAAGTCTTTCATTGGGAAGTATTGCTATATTTCCCAGATCTAAAATCATGCCAGTTTCAGGAAAAGATAGCTTTCTTCCTCTAAAGGAGTGGTAAGCTACAGACAAAGCCGGCGAGCGAACATCCATGTAATCGTTTCCCGCCCACAGAGTTTTGAGATTGCCTCTAGTGTCGATCATTTCCCGCCGGAGTTTTTCTGCTAGTTGGGCATCCTTGTCTGCAGCGGACAGCAAAAATTTTTGACTCTCTGAATCGGCCTGGTTTGTGAAGCGTTTTAGATAAATGTAATCGAGTTCTTTCAGTCTTCTTGCACTGAGTCCTTGGGTTTCAAAAACGAGGGTGACTGGAAGTTCTGAGTTAGGCAGACCAAATGTTTCAAATCCCTGCAACTTTCTCACGCCGGCAGCTTGAGCTAATTCGGCATTGACAGTGGCATCAATAAATTGCTTGCCGGCATAAACTATACCTTTCGAGGTGGTTATACTGGCTATTTTTTTGCCTTCTTTATTGACTGATTGAATTTCTACTTTGCTGAGGATATCGACTCCAGCTTGTAACAGCATTTCTTTCAGCGCTGCACTGGCTTTGCCGGCATCAAGTGCAATTGTCGCAACACCGGATTTTTGCAGGAATTCTTTATAGATTGCCGGCGGTGAACCAAAGGTATCTAAATTTAAAGATTGTTTAAGTTCTGGACTAATCTGACTTCTATCTAAATAAGCAAGGCCGCCTCTTACCAAATGGCCGCCAATTCCTTCTTGCAAGCTTCCTTTAGACATCAGCAAAACTCGCGGATAACGCTTTGTCCGGCGACGATATTCTCTGGCGGCAGAGATAACAGCTAGAACTCCTGGAACTTCATCACCAAAGCCGATGACATCGTAATAACGCAGATCCATGACCATTATTTAATAACCTCTAGTGATTTTCATCTTTTCGAGCTGGATCTCAATGTTTGCCGTCAAACTCTCTGTTTGTGTCAAGTCTAGCCCATTTGTGACAAGTTAAGAAAAAGTGCAAATTGTCAAGGGGGTAGACAAAAAAAGGTAAAATAGGATGAAACCT
>NZ_JAUBTO010000210.1:0-10222 GCF_036702495.1 Microcoleus sp. C2D2
TTAGTTTTTGGTACCAACAGCGGCGTTTTAGTTTTTGGTACCAACAGCGGCGTTTTAGTTTTTGGTACCAACAGCGGTGCTTGGACTTTTGACACTAACTTTGATAGTTTTCGATTCTGTTTCTTTCTCATAGCGTTTGGTTATCCTAAGTCGTAACTTTCTATTGATTTATTTATAGTTTGATCTTAACAGTTTTAGATGGGATAGATCTAAATCTACTAATTTATTCTTTTCGAGAATAATCTATCGATTTGTTAGTGGCGCGAACGACCCACCTACGAATTAAGCATAGTTACCTATAAAATTATGTAACTCGGCAGGGGTTACACATAAGTTATTTGTATGTAACTAATGGGTAACTGCGAGCGGTTACACAATATAGTAGTTACATAGAGGTTTAGGTAACTGGTAGGTAACTATGATTGCATCGGTAATTCAGGGAATATTAGAACCCGAACACGGCAGCATGATAGAGGTTGATTCCCCCCGCTGGTTCGCGTGGTTGGCTGAGAATAAGTCTTTCAGATATGAATCAAACTCAAGCGCACCATTCACAGTCCGCAAAGAAAAAAGCGATTACTGGTACGGTTACAGAAAAATCGCTGGCAAGTTATACAAGCGTTACATAGGGAGAACTGCTGAAATTAACGCCGAACGCTTAGAAGCCATAGGAGGAGAGCTTAGCAGTCCATCTCGACCACAGTTACCCAAAGTTACAGAAGAAGTTGCAGGAAAGGTTACAGAAGCGGTTACGCAAGAAGCTACTCAAGTTACAGAAAATCGGATTGCAGCATTAGAGGCTCGGCTGCAACTGGTGGAGGAATTGCTGGGAAAGTTACAGGCTAATGATTCTTCCATTGAATCACTCAGGCCGGACACAGAAGAAATTGAAAAACTGCGCGCGAGCTTAGAAAGGAGCGATACTCTTATCCGGCTCAGAAACCAAGAAATCGCCGAGCTAAATTCTCGGCTGACAAGGAAGGATGAAATAATTGCGGAGCGCAATGAAGAAATTGAGCAACTGGAATCCCAGGTCGCCACTGCCAGCAAAAAAATCTCCGAGCTGGAGGGCGAAAATTCTGAGCAATTTGCTGAGCTGAAGAAACAGGATGCAGAAATTGAGGAATTAAAATCTGAGCTTCCTCGCCGATCGGAGGGGAAATCCGAAAAATCAGCCGCTGCCAGCCAAGATTTACCCGACGCGGTTGATTTGTCTGGAAAGGCCGGCGAGTTACTAAGTTTTTTCAAGACTCTGCTACCTAAAAATACAAAGTTACCTAGTAGCACAATATCGAAAATTGAGAAAATTCTAGAGGAGTAGCGTGAACTCAGATTTGAGAGAAGGATTAGAAAAATTTCTAGCTTGGTGGCTGGAATTAAAAACAGCAAGCCAGCCACGTAATGCCGAT
Source organism: Microcoleus sp. C2D2 (assembly GCF_036702495.1). NCBI lineage: Bacteria > Bacillati > Cyanobacteriota > Cyanophyceae > Oscillatoriales > Microcoleaceae > Microcoleus > Microcoleus sp. C2D2. Next base: position 1,410 of record NZ_JAUBTO010000210.1, read on the forward strand.
GAACTCCGGCAAGCATTCTTAGATGAGCTAGGCGAAAGAATAGACCAATTCGACTCAGACCAGGACTGGGATGAAATTTTTACTGAGGCAAGCGCGAAGATTGAATAGTCCCGGCGCATCTGGCGGGAAATTAGGAATATTATGCTGCCCTGGCTCAGTCCGGGGCTTTCCCAAAATGTCCAAAATTTTGGACAAAACAAAGCGACACCCGGAACGCCGAATGCCGCTGTCAGTCTAGCTGTGTGTCAGTTTTGCCCGTCGCCGTTGCCCCGGTTGCGTAGCTGGTTGTTGAGGTACTGCCAGAGGTCGCGGATTTCTGTTTGAATAATTCGCATTTGCTCTCGCCAGTCGTTTTGCTGCTGGGCAAGGAGCCTCAGCGCTTCTTGATGGCTCTGAATTGCTGGAATCATGCGGTCTATCCGGTCTGATAGGCGGTCAACACGCTCGGTCAGCCGATCGATCGCGACCGCGTTGGCTTGGGTCTGAAGTTCCAGCCGTCCGATCGCTTCGGTGTTTGCCTGCTGCTGAACTGCGGTGGCTGCGAGGATTGCTTCTATTCGGTCTAGTCTGTCGCTTGAATTCATCTCGCTTCACCTGTTCCACGCGGTTTGCGGTGTTTTTTAGTCGCGGGTTCTTGAGGTGATTCCCTGGATTCGGACATTTCGCTGTATTTCTTGGCGTCCAGCACCCATTGCTCAATAATCCAGGCAGCCATGTTAGATACAGTTCTGCGGTTCTTTTTGGCTCCTAATTCTAGCCCCTGCTTGATTTCAGGAGGGAGATAGACAGCAATCCTAGGAAGCTTGGATGGCATTAATGGTTCTAACTGGCTATTGGTCATACTTATTGTACTCTTTGCGCTTCAATGTCTTAATTTTAACTTTTCAGAGTGCTACCGAGTACAATAAGAGTGCTACTATTTTGAAATGGGATTTGACCGATTCTAAAACTCTCCAGTTTAGTAAAGCGCCCAGCATCCTCTGGAGAGCCAACGAAACCGCCAAAGCCCCAACATAAATAAAATGCGCCTCAAAGCTAGCGCCCAGCTAAGCCTTGAGACGACTTCCCCTACCGCCGGAAAAGCCCCGGCAAGGAGCAACTTATCATGCCTGAAAATCAGTCGTCTTTGCAAGAGCTGCAAGGGCGATCGCAACATTTAACGTGCGATTCGGTTGAGACTGTTTTGGTCGATCGGAAGACGCTTGAAGAAATTGCTTGGGGTTTAGCAGAATCTCTTGATGGATTGCGTGAAGTTGAGATGCTTGAGGAATTTCTTGTAGCCGTCAGAGGTTATCTAAGAAATCTTGAACAGGAAGATACCCATATAGAAAAAGCCCTGCTTTTCTTGGATGTTTGGTTTGATAAGTCTCCTGACACTTTAGGGATTAACGCTGGTAAGCTCGACGAAGCTCACAAGGTACTGCATCTCATTCTGTGTACTAGCAAGATGGGGGACGCATGATTCCTCCGGCGCGGGAATGCCGCCAGATTGATTGCCTCAAGGCAAGAGCGCACGAACTCGGACTTTGTGAGTATGCCAAACTCTACGGCGACAAGCGCAAGCGTGAAACTTGGGAGAAACTTTTGGACTCGCACGGCGAACTTGAACCGCTGCGACCGCGACTCATAGAGAAATCTGAAACTCGAATTAACTGGCAATTTGCGATCGCATTTTTTATTGGTGCGGTGGCTTTGCTGTGCTTACTGCAACCCTTGTATAGCAAGGTTTTGCCTGTCCGCGTAACCATTCAAATAGGACAAAAATAATGAGCTTACAACTGCGACTATTTGGTGGCGGTCAGTCCGCTGCTGGCAAACTTTCGGCTAGCAACGACGGCAGCCACGCGATCGACAAATCAAAAGTTTTAGCACAGACCGACGCCGAGGTAATTACCCCAAACACTCCCGGTAATTTTTCTAGCATCCGATCGGTTCCCGTCGTGCCAGACCCGCGCTACTTTGACCGCGAGCAAGCCGACAAGTTGAAGGAATTGGCAAAGGAGAAAACAGACGGTGCGAGGCAATCCAAGCGCGCTTACAAGGCTTTAACCAAGATTGAAGTGGCAGACAAAACTGTACATCAGCAGCACCGCAAATATGAAGGTGCCGTCGCTGAAAATGAACTGGGCAAGAAGCGCTCCGATGCTGGGTTGGCTAAGAAGCTGCACGGACTTCGCCCCGGCTACGCCCGCTTAGGGCTTGGAATCGACAAAGCAGACTCCGACGCCAGGACTCGGATTGACGCTATCAAGGCAAAACTCACGGGAGGGGCGAACTGATGAGAACGATGTATCTGGTCAATTATTTTCTTGCCGGGTGCATCGCTTCCTCCTGTCTGGGATGGGTAGCGAGCTTGCATCCGATGACATTTAGGGCTATTACTTTTCTACTTGCAGCACTCGGAATTATCTGGGTTGCGGCGTGGCTCCTGGACTACTCTTTAAGCCAGTTTCTAAAAGTATCAATTCAGCAGTTACAGGCAGTGCTAGTCAGCGTTCTGGCTGTTCTAGTCATCGGTTTAGGGGTAATTCTATGTTCCTAAAGCTGATAGTTTTATCGAGCGCGAGTTTGACGCTTTGGCTAGCTCCGTTGGTGGGATTGGACAAGAAGATAGGCTGGCACAAAGGCATACAAGGTGCGAGCTTGTGTGCTGCTGTAGCGTGTGCCGTCACCGCCGGAAATCTTGCTCGCAAACTTGCCAAGGATGCGGAAATCGAAGCGATTAAAGATGCAGCCATCAACGCCGATGTTGTGGATGAAATTGCCGTCAGTGCCTATGTCAGTCAAACCCAGCGTCAACAAGAAGCCGAAGCTATTCTCAACCCTGTAGAACACTTAGAACGTTCTCTAGCACTAACTTTTAGCGAAGATGGACAATCAGAACCGAATGTTCAAAAACAGCTAGGTGAACCCGAACAGAACGGCTCAGAGAACGCCGAATCAGAACGGGCTGAACGAGCACTGCAATTAAAGGCAAAGGGCTGGGGTAAAGCCAAGATAATCCTCGAAGTGTGGGGAGTGTCTAAAGGTGGCAGCCCAAAATATAAAGCTGCCGAGGCTGAATATAGACGCTTAGTTGAGGAGTGAAAATCGCTCTGTTTTGGCGGGAAAATTGCTTTTTCTGGAACCCTTTCCTAGCCTGCGTTTCCCGCCACAAACTCACTCGTCGATGTTATACATCGATGTGGAGGAGACTGACTAGGGAAAACAAGGAATCTAAAACTAAAATTTATGCTCAAACACCGAGAGATACCAGACGGGCTGCCACCAATCCAACAAGCGATACTCACGATCGCCCAGTATCCGTGCAGGCGGTGCCTACAAGAAAAATTATTCACCGACGACCAGCGCAGAGCCTTTGCCGAACTCAGCCTCAAACAAGACTGCATCGCCCTCTGCTGGAAAGCTCGCTTTGAGGGAGTTGACGATCCTATCTACCCTGAGCTTAAAGAGGGGCAGATATCTCAGGATTTTTACGATCTAGTTTGGCTTGAGGTTTCTTACTGGGAGGCGTTGTGGGGGCTTTGCCAGCTAGTCGCGCCTTTGATGTTGGAGGACATGACCCAGTACGGAGGGGAAGTACCTGATGGGTTCTGCAGCCAATTTCTTTTTAAGGCTCTGGTCATGGAAGCCACTAACCCGCATATCAAGGCATCTTTCGGTTACGTCGAAGTCCCAGCTCAATTGACCCAGAAGGCTCTCAAGCTGAAGGCTAAGGCTTGGAACGGCGAACTCACGCCAGCAGAGGAGAAGCGCATTCAAAAGTTGACGTGTCGCCTTCCGTTTTTTACTCCCTTAGCATTAAAGTGGCTACTTTTGACCGTATCCAAGGCTCCCCGAAATAAAGCTGTTCAGGGGCAGTTCGAGATATTCGCCACCGCGAGTGCTAGCCTGTGTACCAAAAAGGCAACAGTAGCCTATAAAAATGGGTGCTGGGGATGGAATAACGGCGTTTTACTGAAAGGACAAAGTAATTCTACTTACGCCCCCGCTCGCTCATTTTCTTAACAAAACTTCAAATCCTAACGGAACTCCCCACACGAGGGAGTTTTGGTTTAGGCTTATTTCTATGTGAAATCTCTGGAACCAACAAAAATAATAACTAAAAAAAGAGCCCAGAATATCCTTACGGATTCCAGAGCCCAACAAAAATAATAACTACGACCAGTCTATAAGGTTTTTTTGAACTTCTCAAGAAAGCTTTGACAATTTCTTAAAAGGATGTCTGGGCCACGTCCTTAAAATGACCCAAACAGATTCTAGTTTATACAATTCCTCTCAAGTTGGTCAAGAGTTTACTATACAAGATATAGAAAACCTTGCCTATCAAGACTGCGTAGTCAAGTCCGGCGTCCGCCCTGAAATTTATCACATCAACTTTGAGCCGGCGAGCGGAATCCCTGTCTATGACGAGCTTTTTCGGGATAGCGACAAGTCAACGAACAGTGGCAGCAGCATAGAAGCCGATCGAAATCTTGCCCGGTGTACTGGCGACGCAGGATATTTTTACAAGAATAAATTTTGGCTCCTCTCCGATCTGTGTGGAGCATCGAGGGACGCCATAAACGGCAACATTAAATCAAAAGGCATTTTCCGACCGGAGGGTCAGCCAGCAGCAGGTTGGATATCTAGTAACGGTCGCTTTCGACAGCTCGCAGGTGCGCCGATCGCCCTTGACGACAAAGGCCAGCCCCGCAGGTATCACCAAAAAACAGGCCAACCGCTGGAAGTATTTTGCCCAAAGGTCGATGTGATCGGTTGGCAGGAAATAGCGGCCAAGTATAATTTGCCGATGCCAGAATTCCCAGTAGTCGGAATTCGCGGGGAAGCACTGGAATTTTGGGATTGGGTGGTTGCCACAAAATGCCCCGTTACCATCACCGAGGGGGAGAAGAAGGCTTGCTGCTTAATCAGTCGGAACATAGTGGCGATCGGATTACCGGGCATTACCACCGGATACCGAGTCACTGAGTACGGAGAAGAGATTACCCAACCCGACGGGACAACGTACCGGAAAGCGATCGCGCGGGAATTGTGTAAAGTGCTGCAAGCGCTTGACACAGCGGAACGGGTAATCACAATTCTTTTCGACTTCCGCGCCGGGGATTATTCCCGGAGCCGAGAATTCAAGGCGGCCTGCACCACGGCAAAACTGTTCAAGAATGCGATCGCAAAAATTGCACAGCTTCCCGGCCCTAAAAAAGGTATTGATGATTTTGCAGTTGCCGGCGGTGATGTGGATGCCGTGGTGGATGCCGCTAGAAGCATTAATGAGATTCAGAAAGAATCTTTAAAGGGGTTCGGCAAAGAAATCAGAAAAAAAGCTTGGGCCCTGACTCACCCTGTAGCGTGGGAGTGCAACCAGCGCTACCTTGATATTCCCTACCACTCCGGCTTAATTGGCGTGAAATCGCCCAAAAACACGGGGAAAACCTACGACCTCATTAAATTAATCGCTCAAACTCATGCCCAGGGGCGCAAAGTTTTGCTGCTGACTCACCGGATTGTCCTAGGTCGGGCAATTTGTAAGGCGGTGGGGATTCCTTGGATCGAGGAAATGAACTCGGACGCCGATCGCAAAACTGAAGGCAAGGCTATGGGGTTTGGACTGTGCGTAGATAGCTTGCACCCACTATCTCAAGCAGCTTTTAACCCGCTGGATTGGGAAGGAGCCTTAGTAATTGTAGATGAGGTCGAACAAGTTTTTTGGCACCTGCTAAATGCGTCAACTTGCAGGGAAAACCGCCAAGCAATCCTCAGCACGATGCGGACGTTATTTCAATCGGTACTCAGCACGGACGGCACAGTGCGGTTGCAAGATGCCGACCTAAGCGATATCAGCATTGATTTTGTTCGCGAATTTGCTGGAACCGACATCAAGCCTTGGATTGCAGTAAATCATTGGCAACCGTCTGAGCCGTGGCAAATAAAATTCTACAACACCCAACACGTCAAGGGCGGGACTAAAGACGATCCGTCTGGACTCCTCAAGGATTCAGTCGATTGTGTAAACGGTGGGGGCAAAATCTGGGTCAGTTGCGACTCCCAGAAAGCCAAGAGCAAACACGGCACTAAAACTCTAGAAAAATATTACCGCTCGCGCTGCCCCGGTAAGAAAATCCTCAGAATAGATGCGGAGACTGTAGCGAATCCCGAGCATCCAGCTTACCAATGTGCTGAGAAAATCCAAGGCTCTGAAAAAATTAAGGACGGACTAGCGGCGCTCTACGACATCATAATTTGTTCGCCGTCGCTGGCAACTGGGGTATCGGTTGACTTGCGCGGGCATTTTACCGCCGTGTTCGGCATTTTCCAAGGGGCAATCTCTGACAACGAGGTACGGCAATCTCTGGCGCGGGTGCGGGAACCGGTGCCGAGATTTGTCTGGTGCCGCCAGATTGCAGTGTCAAAAATTGGCAACGGGGAATCAAATTATAAAGAGGTAGCCAAGTCGAAGGAAAAAGATTGCCGCTACAATTTGCAACTGCTCAGAGATATTGACTTTGACCTCGACAAAGCCCACAACCCAGTAGTTTTAAGGTATTGGGCGAAGTACGCGGCCCGAATAAATTCTTCAATTTGGGATTTTCGGGAGACTGTACGCGAGGGACTAGAAGCTGAAGGGCACATCATCACAGATTGTGGAGATGATGACCGCGACACTGCGGGGGAAATTAAAACTCTGAGAATTATCGGCCAGGTTGAGGAAGCCGTTGCCGTGGCAGAGGCAGAAGATATCGACCGGGAGCAATTCGAGAAACTCGAACAGCAGCGCAGCAAAACCGACACGGAACGGCATCAAGTAGAAAAATTCAGGCTGAAGGAAGTTTACAAAGCAGAAGTTACGCCAGAACTCAGGCAGCTTCATCAAGATAAATGGTTTCCAAAAATTCTTCTTGAATATTTGCTTACCCACAACCCAGATTTTGTTTGGATGCGCGATCGGAAAAAGATCGACTCCCAGATAAAGAACGGCGACGGGCAACTCTGCCTGCAGGATGTTCAACAGGTTACAGCCAAGGTAAAAATTCACGAGCTCCTAAATACTTTGCAGTTCACAGACCGGACAAAAGAATGGAGCAACAAGTCGCCAGAAGTTCTTGAGTTTGCAAGCAAGGCTCTAAAACTTGCAGCAGATATCAAAGATGTAACAGGCATCAAAGTCACTGGGGAGAAAGTGGCATTTAATCCGATCGGAGTTGTGGGCAGCTTTGTCGCTCAACTAGGCCGCAAGCCTAAATTAAGCGAACAGCGGCGCCTCGGGGAAGAGCGGGTGAGATTTTACAGGTTTGACACCGCTGCGTCTGCGAATTGCTTCGATCGGGCTGGCAACAAACTTCCCGAGCCTGAAGGATTGCGCGCTCAAATTTTCGAGGCTTGGGTACAGCGTGACGAGCTAGCTTTATTTGAATTCCAGCTCCAAGGCATCGCAGCGGTTGAGGCTGATGTCACACTACAAGCTAAATCGGCGAGGAGTCAGGTTTCTAGCGATTTGACCTCAAAATCAGCGTCTGTCACACCACCTTCTATAAATAAAGAAGAAACCTGTAGTGTGACAACAAGCCCAACCGTAGAAACTCCCATAGAAGAAGAGCTGGAAGTTGACCCGGCTGCTGAAAAAGTTTGGGGTTGGTTCCAGCGTGGGAAAGAGTGGATTAAATGCCGCGTACTGGAGTTTGTTGAGGGCCGCTACGTGTTGCAAGCTAAATCGATGGTTGATGACGGCGTGGTAAGGTTCTGGGCTTTTCCCGAAGATTTGAGGTGGGGGGAGGCTCCAACTTGATATTTAATTATTGCTGCAAGGAGTTTGGAACATGGTAGTGAAGATTGACCGTCACGGGCAGGCCTCGGTGCTGACCTCGGATGAAATTGAGTTGCTGTTCAACGATGGGCTTTTAACGGAGCGCGATCGGACTTTATTTGGAGTGTGCTTGTTTAGCGCTTGCCGAATTGCCGAAGCCTGTTCGCTCTTGACCAAAGATGTTTATGCCGCGAACGGTCGGGTCAGAGCTGAGCTAATCATCCGCAAAGCCAACACCAAAGGAAAATTAGGGACGCGCACCATCCCCGTTATCGAAGATTTGCGATCGTTGCTTGCGAGTTGGCAGCCGAGCGCTGGAGCAACTTATCTGTTCCCAGGCCGCCACACTAATCATCACTGGCGACACCTCCATCCAGAATCTGCCAGCCATATCTTGGCAGAAGCTGTGAAACGAGTGGGGATGGAAGGATTCAGCACCCACAGTTTCCGCCGCACCGCACTGACCCAAATGAGCAACGCCGGCATCCCCTTGCGAGTCATCCAGAAACTTAGTGGCCACCGATCGCTCGCGGTCTTACAAGAATATCTAGAAGTTGGGGATGCCCAAGTCAGAGGCGCAGCGAACTCGCTTTCGGCTTTGGGCTACATCAGAAAAGCACAGTATCCTGATGCAGAGCCTGAGTTGTCTGGACTGCGGTTAATCTAGTCCCCAGAGAGCTTAAAAGCTCCGGTTGTTGAGACTGACTAGCCCTTTGTTGAGAATAGACGCAGCGGTTTGAGGGATTTTGGGAGGATTAACAGCTCAGAAGTATCTCCTTTTTGGTCCACCTTGGTTAATCTCATTTAGTAGAGCTCTTAAGCGTAATAAACTACCCGCTGCACTCCGCGCTTTGAACGAAGATTTAGGATTAGCTAATAACTCTCCTGCATAGCTTGAAGGTTTTATACCTGGCACTGGTACCAACAGCGGCGTTTTAGTTTTTGGTACCAACAGCGGCGTTTTAGTTTTTGGTACCAACAGCGGCGTTTTAGTTTTTGGTACCAACAGCGG
>NZ_JAUBTO010000211.1:0-10192 GCF_036702495.1 Microcoleus sp. C2D2
GCAGTTGCGATGAAGCAGAAAGATCTAAGAAGTGATTCTTGGAATCACCGTGGCGTAAGCGGGCGTGAGGATGTCAACTTTGTTTCCCCTTGAAGGCTCCCCCTTGATTCGTCACAGCTTGGCAGCGGGCTGTTGAGCGACAGCTACAGGCATTGAATTACTTTATTTTTTATAGCGTATCATCACTCTCGGTCAAGAGGCTCACTTACCAAGGACTGCCGATAATGCTAAAAGCTGCCCAGTAGTAAGGATGGGATAAATCTTTGCTGTCGAGTTTGGGGATGGACGGGGGCAAGGGAGTTTCGCCTCGGGAACTTCGCAGTTGACCGCCTTCGATCGTCACTTTGCCTTCGATCGCAGCAATTTGTGCTTGCCTGAGAGCTTCAGCTTTAATCATTGGAGGGTCTTTTGGGCTGCTGATTTTTAACTGCTGGTAAAACTCGCTCATCAGGGCGAGAGTCCCCGCATCGCTGACGTACCACAGGCTAGCGAGGGCTGATTTTGCTCCTGATTGCACCGCTAAGCCTGCAAATCCGAGTTCTGCTTCTTTGTCTCCCAAGGCGGTTCTACAGGCGCTTAATACTAACAGTTCCAGAGGCGGATTGTTCCATTTTAAATCTCTCATTCGATCGAGGCCCAGTTGCGTGTCCCAAAATTGAATGTAGGACTTATTTGGGGTTCCGGGTCGGAATTCGGCGTGGGTGGCGAGGTGGATGATTCCGTATTTTTGTTGCCGTCGCTGGGATTGCAAGTTTACTATGGTGAAATCTTGGTTGAGAAAGGATTGACCGGGCCACTGTCGGGCGATCGCGCCGAGTTCTAACGGCACTGCCGGCAGCGGTTCTTTGTTCGCCGTTTCTGCGAAATCTGATGCTCCCATTGCTAGAACTTGCGCGTTTCTGAGGTCGGTGTAATCGGTGTCTGTGAGTTTGAAGGCGGGGACGCGGGCGAGGCTGTATTTTTGGATCAGAAATTGCTGTCCGTCGTGCATTGCTGCTAGGGGTACGGTTCGCAAACCTTCGCCGACGCAGAACACCAAGGTTTCAATTTTTGCTGTTTGCAAATCTGTTTCTAGGGGTGCAACTATCCATTTGTAGAGTTGTTGGGCTGGTTCTAGATAGCTGGTGGTGTTGATGTTTACGGGGTTGGTGATTTCACTGGTGAATTCTTTGACTGCTGAGAGCAGTTTCTCTTGTTTGGCTGACGGGACGCTGCGGAGAATGGGCGGGCGATCGGGTAATATTAAGATTAATTCTAGTTGGTCTGTGCGCGGGATGGCGTAAATTAAAGCTGGTTTTTTCTTTGTTTGAACTGCTAGGCGGGAGAGAGTTTTTGATATTGCTTCGGCGGTTTTCGCACGGGCCGCAAAGTCTTGTTCAAAGTATTTTTGATAGTCTTCTTCCCAGTTTTGTTCGATTCTGCTTACGGCTTCGGTGAGGTTTCCCCGATCGAGCAAATTTCTCATTTCTTGCCCGTTAAGTCCGCCCATGCCTGTGTTTTGGGCAATTGCAGCGAGGTTCGCAGTAATCGGACAGAAAAATATTGCTGTCAAACAGTAAAAAATAGCTATTTTAATTTTTTTCTGAGTCTTGTGTTTTTGAGGGTGCTGCTGAGATTGGTAGTGCATGATTTTGGAGCGGTTAATGGCGCAGTTGGCGGCAGCAGTTGGCAAAAGTTTGGATGTGGGTGGGAATATTTGACACGGAAACGGCGATCGCCACACCATTATAGCATTCAAGACAAACCGCAAATATCTGCTGTAGGGTGCGCACACCAGCACCAACAGAGTCCCCGCGCCAAGAAATTCGCGATTTATGTAAACTTTTGTAAATTAGGGAGAAGTTGTGCATAAAAATCGCAGATTCCCGCTGAAAAAGGAATAGAGGGCTATGCACGAGGATGTGGCCGCACCAGCCGATCTCGATCGGAGAAATAGCTGAACTTCCGCGGGCTGCATCGCTGCTCAGACAAAATTTTTCTGAGTATCCTGGGAACAAGAGATGCCTACTAACGATGAAATTGACAATGGCTCAAACAGCTAGCTATAAGCTGTGTTGCATCTAGATTGCCTATGGTATTAGAGAGGGAGAGGGGGTGAAGGGGAGAGGGGGAGAGGATTTGACGATTTTTGATCGGGACTCGAAATATACAATTTAAATGCACAACAGCTTAGCTGCTAAAAATCACCATTCTAGAACTTGAGGGCGACAGCAAGCTATGACCAAATTAATCACCGAGATTTAAAAGTATAAAATCATTGACAGTCGCCAAACTAATAATTTCTTGTCCGAAACTTATCAAGAATTTTGTGCATAAGCCCAACACAAATTGATGTGGCACATTTGTAGGAAACTTCACAACTACTGACCTGAGAAAGAATTTTTTACCGTCAATGTTTTGCGGTTCACCTATGCCGCCGACGAAGACTTTTAGTTTATCTTGTAGCGGTTGAGGTGCAAAAACTTGGAGGCGCGGCGAAATGGCGATCGCATATTTATCTTCTACTAAATACTTCTCGGCTTTCCCCTTGTAAAGCTCTCTCATCGGTATAGGCCGCAAATTCCCGTCCAGTAAAAATACTAATGTTTCAATTTGAGGGTTTTTCTTGAGTTCGGGTTTTCTAGGCTTTGTGAATTTTTTAAAGCACCAGTCAGCCGCAATACATCGCCTAAAATTATTAAGCCAAATGCAGCGATTTTACTGTTGGGCAAATTTAAAATACTTGCTTTTTCTCGCGGATATATTGGGTTGTTAATTAAGTTCAAACAATCAAAGTCACCCCGCTCTAAAACAGGGAGCAAAGTATTGCCAGCTTAGCGGTAAAGTCCGGCGGATTGTAGATTTTGGGCGACAAGTTGGCGGCGGAATATTTAAGTTTTGCCGTTGACTTGAGTAGCGGCAATTTTCGCGAATACAGGTACTTGCACGCAGCACAAAAATGCTGTTAACGCTGTCAAAAAACACCAAAATTTCTAGTTTCTCAGATCGCTCTATGTTAATAGTGGCACAGACGCCATCGGCGGTTAAAAACTTCAAAATATATTGCACTTTTCCTGATTTATTATCCAACTATTGTGACCTAGATCACCCACACTCCTAAGTAATATGTAAATGTAATTAATTATTTAGAGAATTTTGCAGTATGCGGTCGATCGCTTCTTCCTTCTCTCCTAGATAACTAAACCCTTCTTCCTTCTGCTATAGATTGTGGGCGATAGAACCGTGCCGAGTGCGCGATCCGACTGGGAAATGTGTCTTAGTATTTCTTCACATATCGTGATTTCGGTCTATGATGTATGCCTTATCGCGTATTTGTGTTTAAAGCCCGTTACCGCGTACCGCTGATGAGTCAATCAACCAATTCACCGCTATCCCAACCAGTTTCTCGACGCACCGCCCTCAAATTCCTCGGAGTCGGTGCCGCCGGCGGGCTGCTGGGCTACTCTCGATTTTCCAAGCCAGAGCCCGCCGTTTTTGTGCAAGATTCTCTTGACTTGCCGCGAATGCTGAATAACCGCAAAACCGTTGCAGTTGTAGGGGCAGGCTTGGCAGGGCTCGCCTGTGCTTACGAGCTCAGCCAGCGGGGTTTCGCCGTGACGCTGCTGGAAAAATCGCCCCTACTCGGCGGTAAAATTGCTAGTTGGCCGATACAAGTCGGCAACGAAACTTTTATGATGGAACACGGTTTCCACGGTTTTTTCCCGCAATACTACAACCTCAAAAGTGTGGTTGAAGAACTAGAAATTACCGATAACTTTGTATCTTTAGAATCCTACGCCGTTGTGTTTCGAGACGGCAAATACAAACCAGAAGTTTTTCGTCCCAACCATTCAGCTTTCCCCTGGAATATAGTTGACTTGGGCATATCTTCTCCCAACCGGCTCAAGTGGGGAATCAATCTTACAAAACCCGCTCACTGGCAAGTATTTCGGGAAATCGGCGGTTTTCAGACTAAAAAAACTTTCGATCGCCTCGACAATATATCAGTTGCCGACTGGGTAAAAGGTGAATTTCCGCGCGGGCTTTATGACTTGTATTTTCTGCCTTTTGCCAAATCCAGCCTCAACGCTCCCGACGAATTGAGCGCGGGAGAATTAATGCAATTTTTCCACTTTTACTTTTTCGGAAATCCAGAGGGTTTGGCCTTCAACGGTACGCGGCAAGATATGGGCACGAGTTTGGTGCAGCCTATTGCCAAAGCCATTGAAAGCAAAGGCGGCAAAGTATTGACAGATGTCGCAGTCAGTGAAATTCGCTGGGAAAACGGTCAGATTGAGTCTCTGAGTTACCAGTCGCCAGACGTGCAAAGTAAAATACCTTTTTGGGTAAAGCGAAACGCGCTGTTAACTGACAGCAACTCTACCCAATATTTCGGCGCAGGGGACAGCGTATTTGCCGCCGCACCGTCGGGAAAAGAGGCAATTTCTCTGAGCTGCACTCACCAAGGCTGCACAGTTCAGAAACAGAACGACGGTCAATTTCACTGTCCTTGTCACGGGGCAGTTTTTGATGCCGAAGGGCGAGTTGTCAGCGGGCCTGCTCAGCGGGATTTGCCTCGATTTAAGGTGGTCGATGAAAAAGCAGATGAGGTACAGTTAACCGCAGCGGTTAACCAATCGCAGCCGCAAAATTTGGGAGAAACATTGAAGGCTGATTACTATGTTTTGGCGGCAGATGTTCCGGGGATGCAGCATTTATTTAGTTTGAGCCGCGGTGAGGTGAATCCGCAGGTGCACAGCCGCATTGAGAGCTTGAAAATAGCCGATCCGTTTGCGGTGGGCCGCTTTTGGTTCGATCGCGAATTTCCCTGGGAACACAGCAATTTCACTTCGCTTTCCGGCTACAAACTGACTGACAGCATTACGCTTTACCACAAAATTCAGGATCGGTTCATCGAGTGGAATCAGGAAACTGGCGGTAGTGTAGTGGAACTGCACGCTTATTGTTACAAGGAGAAGGAATTTCCGAACCAGCAAGTTTTGCTGGCGACTTTTGAGCAAGAATTGTACGAAATTGTACCGGAATTAAAAGAGGCAAATATGCTGCACCGGGAATTGGTAAATCAAAAGAATTTTTCTGGATATCCGCCCGGTAGTTATGCAGAAAGACCAGAAACTTGCTGCGCGGTTCCCAATCTTTTGTTTGCGGGAGATTGGGTAAAAATGCCGTTTCCTTGCGGTTTAATGGAAAGGGCAGTGAGCAGCGGTTTGTTGGCAGCTAATGCTATTTTATATCAGGAGGGTTTGCAGAGGCGATCGCTCTTAACGGTGAATCCCGAAGGCGTGTTAAAAATCTAAGGTTTGTAGCGGGGCGGGTTTTATAAATCGTCAATTATGAGCTGCTATTCTCGGTGAAACCCGCCCCAGCCATACCATTTTAAATTTTAGATTAAAGAATTGAAGAAATGGGAATGACTGATTCAATAAGGGTTTGGAGCTTTCCTACAGTTGCTTTCTTTTTTTAAGATAAGTTACGGTTTGCGGGTGTGGTTTCCCTGAGGAGAAAAGGCACAGCTTGCGGCCCAAAAAAATATCTGCGTTGAGGGGGGTGGATATGCGGTTAAAATATTATTGAATGAGTATAAAGCAATAATAGATGCTGAAAAGTCACTGCAAAATTCACAATAACTCTGTAATGTTTGATGCTTTTGCAACAGAATACGATTTCGCCGCCACCTTGCAAAGCCAGAACGATTTCTTTACTAAAAACCTATCGGCTAGCAAAGGTGCAGTATTAGATATTGGCTGCGGTTCGGGAATTCTTGCTTTTGAATTAGCCCAGTATTACGATAATGTAGTCGCCGTCGATTTATCAGCAAAAATGCTGGCGATAGCCAGTCAAAAACGCTCAGCCCCCAATATCGAATACATCCAAATGGATGCCAGTCAATTAGCGCTCGATCGCCAATTTGATTTAATAGTTAGTGCTGCCACTTTTCACCAACTGCCCAACCTCGCTGCCGCCCTCTCAGAACTTAAAAAATTGTTAAAACCGCACGGAAAAATCGTCTTTTTAGATAATATATCAGAAGGCGAAACACCTGCTACAATATGCTACATAATACGTGCAGCGAGAGATTTTATTCCCGACAGTTCCACCTACGGATTTCGCAATGCTTTAAGATTATTAAGATTTAGACTTTCGCCAAGCTGGTTGAAATATTTAGCTAGCAGCAGGTATTTGTCAGAACGGCAATTTAAAAAACTTTACTGTCGTTGCTTTCCCGGCTGTTATTTTGTAAAATTGGGTAGTTTTATGGGCGTAATTTGGGAATATTTGTAATGCAAAACAACGCGATAAAATCGGTATCTGCAAGGGAACAAAAAACTCACATCCGCCAGTTGGGCATTAATCTCGATCGGTGGTATGCCATCGCCCGCAGCACTGAGGTGCAAACTCAGCCCGTCGCTGCGAAAATCTGGAATCGGGCGATCGTACTTTTCCGCGACAGTGCAGGCAAAATCAACGCTTTAGAAGATAGATGTCCGCACAGGCAAGTTAAACTCAGCCACGGCCGAGTTAAAGGCGATTTAATCGAATGTGCTTATCACGGATGGCGCTTAAATGCCAGGGGAGAATGCGCCGAAGTCGATTATTTAGCAGAAAATCAAAAGCTACCTAACTGCAAAATTCGCTCCTATCCAGTCAAGGAACAAAACGGTTTTATCTGGCTGTTTCCCGGCGACGAAACCCAAGCCGAAAAAACTCATTTACTGGATTTGCCAGAGTGGGAACATCTCAATTATATTGCCACAGTTTCAGTCATCGACTGTCAGGCACACTATTCATTTTTAATTGAAAACTTGATGGATATGTACCACGGACACTTGCATGATGATTGGCAAGCTTGGGCAAATCCGGTTTTAGATACTTTAGAAGAAAACGAGCATCAAGTAACTGCTCGCTATCAGGCACAAAGTTATTACAAAATAGATAAAATTTGGTCAATTTCTCAGTTGTTTTTTAAATCTCTGCGCCGACTGCACCCGGAACCGCTGGAGGTGAGTTATGTTTACCCGCACTGGGTTTCAACCTTGGGGAGCGACTTTAAGATTTACTGCTTGGTTTGTCCGGTGAGCGAGACAGCAACTCGTGCTTATTTAATTCACTTTACCTCATTAAATGCGTTTTGGCGGCTGCACAAATTGCCGATTTGGTTTCGCAGGTTTATCAAAGATAGTTGTTTCGGTGCTGCTCAAAAGTTATTAGATGGTTTGGTGCGGCAGGATGTGTTAATGATTGAGGAAGAACAGCAAGCTTTTTTGCAGAATTCAGAAAGAAAGAGTTACGAATTAAATCGGGCTTTAGCCAGCGTGCAAAAGTTGATGAGAAGTCAGGCAGAAAATGGATAATTCAGGATCGGATTGAAACCTGCGGCGGGATGAATGAACCAGCCTGCACAGGCTAGGATGTGTTTTCTTGCCTTGTTGGATCCTAGAAAATAGGCCTCGCAACCTCTTAACGCTCATCAACCCTTGGAGACTTAAGCAACGAACAGTGGGATTCGTTGACACCGCTACTTCCACCACTGAAACCCCGAACAGGTAAACCCGATCGCGATCGCCGACAACTGGCGAACAGCATTCTCTTGATACTCAGAACTCGTACCCCGTGGCGACACCTGCGGTGAACGTTAAGCTGTCGCGCATTTAAATTGCATATTCGGGGCGGGCGGGACACCCCACAAGAGTTTTATTGTTTTTTGACATACAATTTAAATTCCGAACAGCTTATCGAAAGTGGGAAAGCATCGCCACACGGTTTTATCGATCGCAAAAAGCCGATATGGGGCAGCAAGTCTTTTATGAAGTCAGTGAATTTGTTCAGGTGAACTCGTGAAAAACAGATGAAGTTTTATATATTTACATCTTGCTTGGAGTGCGATCGGATAGAATTTTTCTAGTGAGGCGATAAATAATACTATTGGCAGATCGCAAGAGCGAATTAATCAATTTATAGGCGACTTGTTTTGAGGGTATCGCCCTAGCCGCCCCAAGCTCACCTCGGCTTGTGAAAGAAAGCAGAGATCGAGCTTAAGACCGAATTCAAGAGGCAATCGAGGTCACGGGCCGACTCAATGAGTCAGTCCAAAGCATTCCTGAAGATAGCAGCGCTAATTTAGGCGGCTCATCAGGTGACTCCATGAACGACGTACACATAGAGATTGAACTATGTCATTAATGCCAAATAGCGATCGCACTCCCCAATCTACAGCAGCTTCCTCTAGTAATTTCCCACAGGCAGTAGGTACAACCGCCACACCCGCTTTTGAAATCAACACCTCTCGGCAGTTCACTTCCTGGTTAGCTTCACAAAATCTCAGTTTAGTTTTCACCACCTATCAGGCGGGGAAGGTCTTTTTCATTGGATTGCGACAAAACGGGCAACTGTGGGTATTGGAACGGACATTTGAACGGTGTATGGGATTGTATGCCCACAACAGCAGCCTGTATCTGAGTTCGCTGTATCAACTGTGGCGGTTTGAAAATGCCCTAGAACCCGGACAAATAGCGGATGGCTGCGATGCCGTTTATGTACCGCAAGTGGGGTATATCACGGGAGATTTAGATATTCATGATGTAGTGCTGGTTGAACCCCCCCAGCCCCCCAAGCTTCGGGGGGACCAACAAGTTGAACCACAAGTTCCTTCCCTTAATAACGGGATGTTAGGGGGGGTAGTCTTCGTCAATACCCTATTTAGCTGCCTTGCCACAATTAGCGAAACGAAAAGCTTTGTCCCCTTGTGGAAACCGCCGTTTATTTCCAAATTAGCCGCAGAAGACCGATGCCATCTCAATGGTTTGGCGGTGCGAGACGGTCAACCCCGCTACGTCACGGCAGTGAGTCAGTCGGATGTGGCGGATGGCTGGCGGGATAAACGCAAAGATGGCGGCTGCGCGATCGATATTAGCACCAATCGGGCGATCGCCACAGGCTTATCGATGCCTCACTCGCCCCGTTGGTACAAGGATAAACTGTGGTTGCTCAATTCAGGTCGCGGGGAATTTGGTTATCTAGATTTGGAACGGGGAGTATTTGAAGCGGTAGCCTTTTGTCCGGGATATCTCCGGGGTTTGAGTTTCTGCGGTGATTTTGCCGTGGTGGGGATATCCAAACCCAGGCACAACAAGACGTTTTCCGGCTTGGCCTTGGATGAGCAGTTGCAGGCAAAACAGGCCCAAGCCCGATGTGGACTGCTGGTGATTGACCTCAGAAGTGGGGATATCGTCCACTCGTTACGCATTGAAGGAGTTGTAGAGGAATTATACGACGTGCAAGTCTTGCCAGGAGTGCGGCAACCGATGGCAATTGGGTTGAAAACTGACGAAATTCGCCGCGTGATCTCGATCGGCGACTAAAGCAAGAAAACCGACTTCTTTCCAGAAGTCGGGATGTGAAAACTTTCAACTAACCTAACAAGGAAGAACTAACACTATGTTTGGACCAACCTTCAACCTCTGGGACCTCAACGGCAGCAACGGCTTTGCGATTAACGGCACTGCGGCCTATGACTACTCAGGCTACTCGGTCAGCAACGCCGGAGACGTCAACGACGATGGCATTGATGACCTGATTATCGGGGCACACTTTGCCGCCCCCAACGGCATGAGTTCTGCAGGGCAAAGTTATGTAGTGTTTGGCAGCAACAGTGGCTTTGGTGCGGGCCTGGACCTGTCCGCGCTCAACGGCAGCAACGGCTTTGCCATTAACGGCATCGCGTCCTTTGACCAATCAGGCTTTTCGGTCAGCAGCGCCGGGGACGTCAACGGCGATGGCTTTGATGACCTGATTATCGGGGCATTTGGTGCCGACCCCAACGGCATCTACAATGCAGGGCAAAGTTATGTGGTGTTTGGCAGCAACAGTGGCTTTGATGCCAGCTTTAACCTGTCCGCGCTCAACGGCAGCAACGGCTTTGCGATTAACGGCATCGCGGCGGGTGACTTCTCAGGCTACTCGGTCAGCAGCGCCGGGGACGTCAACGGCGATGGCTTTGATGACCTGATGATCGGGGCAAGAAGTGCCGACGGCAACGGCATCACCAATGCAGGGCAAAGTTATGTGCTGTTTGGTCAGGCATCGACTCCCCCCAATCAACCCCCCGTGGCTAACAGCGACAGCGCTACCACGGCTCAAAATACTGCCGTCACCATTGCGGCTTCAACTCTGTTAGCCAACGACACCGATGCCA
>NZ_JAUBTO010000212.1:0-10157 GCF_036702495.1 Microcoleus sp. C2D2
TGCAACATTTTTAATCAGGCTTTCAGGGCGGGCGAGACGCCCACCCCACAAGAAAATTTACTCTTTGTGGAACAGGCAAGATGCCTGTTCCTGACAGAGATGCAAGATGTAAAATAAAACAGCAGTAAGCGCTATCCCAACCGGAGGCTGACAGCATGATTCAAAATCCCGCATACTATCAGATGGTGCTAGACACCTTGTACACCGCCCTAGAGGATGCCCGCCCCGCTGTCAGGGCGAAAGCTGCAGAAGCACTGGGAAAAATGGGAGATGTCGCGATGGTGCCCATATTAGTTAAAGCCTTGAAAGACACCTCGCCAAAAGTCCGTTCCAGCGTCGTCGAAGCCCTCGGACAACTGATACTAAATGAGGCTTAAATACTCCTTTCATTTCTTAGTCCCCCTCGGCTCGGACTTCGTTTGTGTAGAAGCGATTTCAAGATCCGAGTAATCTTATCATTTCATACATTCAACCATCTGCTGTTCGAGCTTAGCCAACAATGTATCAACATCTGTTGCCGCTTCCTCAAAACAAACAGGAGGTTCAGGCTTAGGTTCAAAAAGAATCAACTTAATTTGACCTTCACCGATCGCCAAAATCGCCACTTCCTTCTCAGGCTTGTGAGCGTTCAACACACCTACAACTTCCTGAATATGACTTCTCACTTGACGGTTCAACTCCTCAACCGCCTCTTTCTTACAATACACAAAACGCGCAGTTTCTGCAATATCAATTGCCAAAATCTCCTCGCTTTCCTCTCCCCTTTCCAGAAATAGCCCCCAAGCCAAAGCAGCCAATTCATGTTGATTAGCTTTCACAAATTTATCTAATTTCCGACTCCAGCTATTTTCGTTAGGTTTGGACTCAGGGCTATCAAATAGAAACATTTTCTCTTCTTGTTTGTATAAACTAATATTTTACAGTCAGCAGTCAGCAGTCAGTTGGCTATATCGTGTCTGGTTGATTCGCGATCGGATAAATTTCGATCTCGTAGGGGCGGGTTTTACCAACAATCTACCTGTGAAACTAATTATCTCATAAACCCGCCCCGCCCAGATACTTATGTTGATTAGCGATCGGATAATTTTCGATCTCGTAGGGGCGGGTTTTACCAACAATCTACCTGTGAAACTAATTATCTCATAAACCCGCCCCGCCCATATGCTTATGATGCTACCAGACATGATATTACCAATTGCCAATTACCAATTCCCAATTCCCAATTCCCAATTCCCAATTACCAATTAGCAAAAAGCGCTGCGTTTCTATTTTATACCAGATTGCACGCGCCAGAGCGACGCATAAACTCCGTCCTGTTCGACAAGTTGTTCGTGCTGCCCCGATTCTACCACTATCCCCTCATGCATCACAAAAATGCAGTCAGCATTGCGGACAGTAGAAAGACGGTGGGCGATCGCAATTGTAGTGCGATTCTTGGTAATTCGTTCGAGCGATCGCTGAATTGCCGCCTCCGTCTCGTTATCCACCGCTGAAGTAGCTTCGTCAAGGATCAAAATGGGCGGATTCTTCAAAACAGCCCTTGCAATAGCAATTCGCTGCCGCTGTCCCCCCGACAATTTTTGACCGCGTTCCCCTACAATAGTCATGTAACCGTCCGGCAATTGCGCGATAAACTCGTGCGCTTCAGCAATTTTAGCAGCACTTACTATCTCTCGATTAGTTGCCTCAAAACTGCCGTAAGCAATATTTTCTGCCACCGTACCGTGAAACAAAAACACATCTTGACTCACCAATCCGATCGCTCTCCGCAAATCTTTTAAATTCAGGTTATTTAGTTCTATCCCGTCGAGATAAATATTGCCGTACTGTACCTCGTACAGCCTCAAAATTAGTTTCACCAGCGTACTTTTTCCCGAACCAGTCGCCCCAACAATCGCAGTAGTTTTCCCCGCCGGCAGAGTCAGGGAAAAATACTGCAAAATCGGTTTTCTTTGATTGTAAGAAAAGGTAACATTTTTAAATTCCAGCTCACCTTTAATCGAACTAACCGGCAGCCGAATATCACCCGTGTGAATTGCGATCGGAGTATCCAACAAATCCATCACCCGATTAGTCGAAGCCATAGCGCGCTGGTATTGATCCAGAGTATTTCCCAGGCGAGTCAGCGGCCACAGCAAACGCTGGGTCAAAAACACCAAAACGCTGTAAGTTCCCACAGACAACCGGCCCGCCACCACCTCCAAACCGCCCAGAAATAGTGTTGCAATAAACCCCAAGAAAATCACAACCCGAATCAGCGGAATAAAAGCAGCCGAAAGTGCGATCGCCCGTCGGTTGCTTTGGCGGTAAGCTTGGCTTTGTGTTTCGATGCGCTGAATTTCATAATCTTCGGAAGTAAAACTTTTAATAGTAGTAATTCCCATCAAATTATTCGACAGTTGCCCGTTCAGAAAACTCACCTTTTCCCGCACATCAGCATAGAGAGGAGCGAGGCGATTTTGAAAGGCGAGCGAACCCCAAATAATAAAAGGTATCGGCAGCATTGACAGCCCAGCAACAAGAGGAGATGCAGCAAAAAAAGCCGCGCCAATCACAACAACCGTTGTCATTACCTGAATTACCTCATTAGCGCCGTCGTCCAAAAAACGTTCGAGTTGATTGATATCATCATTGAGAATAGAAATCAAACCGCCCGTACTGCGTTCTTCAAAATAAGCTAATTCTAATTCCTGCAAATGGCTGTAAGCTTCCAGACGCAAATCGTGTTCAATATCCTGAGCCAAATTGCGCCACAAATAATCATAGGCATATTCAAAAATAGATTCCAACGCCCAAACAACCGCGCTCAAAAGAGTGATAATTGCCAGTTGCCAAAAGACATCTTTTATGCCCCACTGAGCGAGGAGAGAATCTTGCTGTTTCACCACCACATCAACGGCAATACCGATTAATGCTGGCGGCGCTAAATCAAAGAATTTATTCAGCAGCGAACAGATACTTGCCAGCCAAGTTTTCAGGCGGTAGCGGCGCCCGTACTTCATCAGCCGCTTTAGGGGATGGACAGGTTTTGATAGATTTGGTAATGCTTGAGAATCATTCATAGGGCATGGGGTATCGGAAATAGGGCCGAGAATTAAAAATTAGTAGGGTGCTCGGCGCGCACCTTACCGTTGTTTAATTTTTAATTCTCAAATGCCCCGTTCCTAGGCTTTAAACGTTAACACTGGCTTCATTTTAGCGACTACACCAACTATTTGCGCCTCAACCTGAACGTCAATTACTGGTTGAATTGGCTTGTAAGCGGCCGGTGCTTCTTCAATTCTGCGTTCTTCGCGCCCGGTAATGCAATCTACGCCGGTTAATCCCAAAGCGGAGTCAGTTTTGTCAGCACCTGCGCGACTCATATCGAAGCGCGATCGCGCCCTTCCTGCACCGTGAGAAGCCGATCGCAAAAATCGATCGTCCCCGAACCAACCAGCAAATAAGACGGCGCGCCCATCGAACCCGGTACAATTACAGGCTGACCGGAATTTGCGGGACAAGCGCCTTTGCGCGTTACCCAGCCGGCACCTTCAGCTAAAGTGATATTGTGAGGCAAATCGTATACTAAGGGAGCTTCCACATCGCCAAAAACTTGCCGCAAACGCCAGCGCAGAAGTTCTGCTAGCAGCAAACGGTTGATAAAACCGTAGTTAGCCGCAGTTGCTTCCGCTTGCAGGTAGCTGTTCACAAGTTCGGGATTTGCTGCCAGAGACAGCGGAAAAAGCCGGGATTCAGGATGTTTCAGAGTTTTCGGCCAGGCGTCGCAAGCTCGATCGCGCCACATTCCGCCGATGTATTTGCCGACATTCCGCGAACCCGAGTGAATCATGAAAGCGATTTGTCCCGATCGAACTCCCCAAGTATAAGCCGTAGCTCGATCGATAACTTCCTCAACCACTTGAATTTCGACACATTCTGGAATACTATGTTATGAGAGAAATGGCAACGCGATAAAACGCCTAGATAGCCAATATTGGGTTCTCCCCGTCTACAATGCTCAGCTACGTGCGACTAGCGTGTAGGAAAGAGGAACAAACAATTAAGTAAATCATTTCAAATGCGGTCGGGTAGTCCGTGTGCGCTTGTGGACGTATCCAAACAGGGGATTAGCAATAATTCTAGAGAGGACGGATGAAGCAAGAATCCCCACACCTTTAGATTGGGGAGTGTCAATAAGCCGTCATTTGGGACTAATTCTTCGGGAGGCCATTTGACCTCGCCTTTCATGGAACCGCCGAGGAAAGTACGCGCGGCGCAGCTATCCCGCAGGGAATCGCACTCTGCGGCCAACTGCTCGAAATCCGAATTGGCCGCGCTGCCGGTTGCCTCGTCTGGCATAGCATCCAGCCATCCGGGAATCCCGTGGTGGAACATCGCGCCAGCAGTTTTTGCAGTCATGCTGACATCGCCAGTACCGAAGAAATAATCGCCTTTGAGCAATTCTACAAATCGATCGCGCTGACTGAGGAATTGTTCGATCGACAAATCCGCAACGTGTAACCGCATCCCGCAGTTAATATCGGAACCGGTAGCCGCCGGAATCACCATTCCTGCTGTTTCTACAATAGAGCCGATCGCCACCCCCGAATCCCCCGGATGGAAGTCAGGAGTAGCGCAGGCGCGGCAAACGCAGCCGCCTTGAGGGTGTCGAACATTCGCCAAATTTGCTAACTGTTTGAGCGCCTTTGCTTCCACAGGAAAACCCTCTGGGAGCAAAACTTCTGCAGTTGGAGCATCGGCATCTTGCCAGTGTTCTTTCAGAGAACTATTGAGACAAATCGAGTAGACTTTATTGTCGTAACTAACATCAAGACCTTGCCGAGACAAAGCTCGCAAAAGCCTGTTCAAGTTTTTTGGCTGCTGCATAAATAGTCTGTTGCGGGTTGCATAGCAACCCCCAAAAGTTGAAGAGATTTTTTAGGGAACAAAAGACTTGGGTTCAGCAGCCGCCATCTTTTTTAAGATAAGTTGAAAGGCAACTTTTCTAATAACTCAACTCATAACATATCATTTTTGAGATGTCAACCCTTTCCTTGAATTTTTAATAAATATATAGCGCTCCTAAATCATTTGTGAATTTCTTACTCCCTCCCCGCGAGTTCGGGGAGGGCTGGGGTGGGGTAAAAAATTTACGACTCATTTTTGAGATGTCAACCCTTTCCTTGAATGTTGTTAAAAAGTCTTTGAGTCAAAGAACGCACCGCTGTGTGCACTGCGGTGTTGTACTCTTACGTGACAAGAATGCAGCAATCAACATACTTGAGTTAGGACTTCGTACCGTGGGGCACACGGAAACGTTAAACGCCTAGGCGAGATATCGACCGCTGCATTGGTGAGGTAACTCCTCAATGTAAGTCGAGTCGTGGAAAGAGGAAGCCTAAACAGTGATGTTTAGAATCCCCGACCGTTTACGGCGGGGAGGATGTCAAAGAATATTGTAGCCACAGAACAAATAGGTATTTGTAATTTCACCAACATCCATTGCAAATCTGAACACCCCTAAATCCTGATAGCCAGATGTACTGAGTGCTTCAAAATCAATTTCTAGTACACCATGAAAAAGTCCGGGCCACTTAGCATCAGCTACACAGGCAATGCTATGCACATCGCAGTCGCATTTTTCTTCCTTGATTTGACCAATACGCTGTCCAACCAGAAACTCGACGATGTGGTTGGCACTAGGCTCGGCTCCCGGTGCTTCAAAAAGGATTTCCAGCCGTTTTACACCGATCTTTTTGTTGCCAGTTAAATACGGAAACATATCCCGGTTCAACCGAATACCCAGTTGCTTGGCGGCTGGAACATGAGATGTGGCACCAGCAAATGAATGCCAGACGTCGGGAAACTCACGCTTTACATCGAAGAAACGTACACCTGCACCTGGTAGATTTTTTTGTGCACAATCGTTAGCCGTTTTACGAAGATTTTCTCCCCCCTCACGAGCCATAAAATTCAGGTGCAGTATTAAATCACTCAATGTTGCCATGTCGAAGTGATTGTTTTCTAACGGCAGTTCTATCCGCCAACGGCTCACTACACCGGAGAATTCAAAAGGTAGGTAACGTTCATCGCGGAAGTTGAGTTCAAACATACCAGAGTCATTCTGTCCGCTGGAAGTGGCGATCGCTTCAGTAGCACCATACATAGAAACAATGCGAGGATCGTCAGCCATTGCTTGATAGCCATTTTTCCAACGCTCGTCGTGGCAGCAAGTATGAGGTGGCTCGATCAGTTTTGGCTCTACACGGGTTTTGCTGCTCAACAGAGTCAAGCGGCAGTGTACGCCAGTATAGGGTCCTACAACGCACGGAATTGTCATCGTTACGTTCTTGATCCGTCGCATATAATGCCCTGGATAATCGAGATCGAACATCCATTCGGGTATTTCAATCTCACAATAGCCAGTGATTTGTAGTTGCAGGAATGCCATTGGAAAATGTAGGCGCAAGGAAATATGCTTGGTTAGTTCATACTCACGGACATTTTCATCGTAGTAGGCTTTCTCTAGGTGACGTAGGGCTAATTGCAATCGCTCGCCCGATAGAAGTCCTTCGTGGAGATTGTCCCAAATTTCTGCAGGAATGAACTGTCGGGCAGTGTGTCCGCGCTCAAAATTGAAGGCACGTTGAGCTTGTCTAGCGCAGTGCAATGCCAATTCGTACATTTGATAATGCATTGCCGCAGTTTCCTGTTGCATCCACAGGTAGAGCGCATGGTTGGTAAATTTATCGCGCAGAAAGTCGTGTACTTCAGCAGTATTTTCGATTTGCTGCTGATGGTTGTTCAATTCACGCAACGCAATGTCACGACGACGCTCTGCAGCAAGAATCTGCCGTTCGATTTGCTCTAATTCGATGGTGATTACATCTACCTGATGTTTCCATTCTTGTTCGCGTCGTTCCCAGCCAGCTTTTGTGAGTCCTAATGATGCAATCGTATTTAGAATGTCAGCAACTGTATTCGCTATAGTGCCAGATGCCGAAACAATATTGCTTAATTTTGTACCTACTGGCAATTTAACGAAGTTTGAAGGAAAACCCACGAAAGGATCGGGAATGAGATTCAAAGTCTGTCCTATTGCTACGGCAATGTTACCAGCAGCCCGAGTCGTGGTTGAGCTAATTGTCAGTGGTTCATATTGTGATTCTCCACCAATCAGCCCAACCGCAATCAAATTTTTGTAGTATTGCAAGTTGGTCTGAGCAATTTCCTTCGTTTTCCGCAAAGCCTGCACCTGCCAGTCTGCCTCTCGCCATTGATGTTGTCGTACTTCTAGAGCTAGGTTGAGCAACTGCCGCTCATGCATAGTCCGCATGGTTGATAGGTACTCTGCATCACCTTTTTCATAGGCAGCCAGTAGAGCACTACCAAAGGCACGCACATCACTTGCCATTTCCTGCGCTTTTTGCACTAAGACCATAAAGCGGTAGGGACTTTGGGATAAGCACCAGTCACTTTCGTCAGTACAAATTTCTCGGGTGGTTTTCCAGCAATCCCGAATCTCGCTATTGCCAAAATAGGGCATATCGAGGTTTGGGCGACCATTCTTGAGTCGCTTTGCGTTCGAGCAAGTATGAATTAAAGCGAGGCGATCGCTAACGCTTGTATAGAGACACATCAGTCGCGGATTGATAGGCGCACAAGCTGATCGAAAGGCTGTAACAGTGAACGTAGCTTGTGCATTGTTGTTCCACAATACGGTTGTGGGTGTGGATCCCAAAATTTTCGCGGCTGTATCGAAAATCAGGCGAGCTTGCCCAAAAGCTTCTGGGGTATTTTTCCGCATCAGCGCATCGCCCCATTGCAGTAGAGTATCCAGGTATTGCAGCAGAATTGCTCGCTTCTTCACCTCAGCATCAGAGACCGGGTCGCTAGGGCAGCAACATCCTTCGGTTTGTTGAACGATCGGTGTTTCGATCGAAGCTGCTCTTGGAATAGGGGGTTCCTCAACTTCGGGCTCGTCAGGTAGGCAAATATGCCAGGTATTGTCTTTGAACAACGGGTTATAAACCAGTTCGTACCATTTCAAAGCTGCCTCAAAGCGACAATGTGCCCGTAGATGACCTGCAACCGCAACGGCTGGGCTGAACATTGAGGGTGGCAATAATGGCGCACCAGGGTCAAACCAGGCAAAGAAGGGGAAGGCAGCTAATCCGCCGATTGGTGGCGGGGTGGGCGCGATCGCGATCTGTGGTAGCGTAATCGCCTCATCGTTAGCCAGGTTATAGCGAAAACCAGGTTGTGGTGGTGGAGCATACCCTGCTGGAGCTTGACTATTCGTTATCTCAAACTGTAATGAATCACCAATGCGCCCTGTGAAGATTAACGCAGGTCCTAACGCAGGTGCTGCTGCCACATGAACCTGCACACCTTCGTAGGATTGGCGGGGTTGTTGAAACTCGCCATTGTGGACGCGGCACCAATGCAAGTGAACCATCCGTTTTGATTTCCAGTGCAATAAACCTGGTAATTTGTCTGGGCGGTGCCAGTCAGTTTGTGCATCACCAACAATCTTTTCTTGTGGATTGTCGGCAACAGCGCCCCATTCAGCGATTTGCTGTTGTTTGTCGTAGTATTGCGTCTCTTCAATCCAGAAGTAATATTCATCCATCAACGCCGGATGAACCTTACCGCAGACACTACAGCAAGCAGAGGATTCTGATGTACCACACTTGGCTTTAAAGGTTGTTGTCGCTGGCGGTATGCCTGCCGCCGCTACCCTGATAAACTTTGTGCCCAAACGCACGGCAGCTTGCAGCCACATCGGCAGGTCTGCCGTAGGCGCCAGGGCTTGGGGGTTCATTGCCGACCCGACGATCGCGGGTATGGGGCGATCGTTCTCATCATCGCGATCGTCCGGTAGGGGAACACGCCCGCTTGGAATGTGCACAGGTGAAAGCCAGTTGGGGCGAGCATGGCGATCGGGTGTGCCCATCAAGCCTAGTCCCTCTGGTGCGGGGTTGAGGAGTTGCATGGTTGCTGGTTCCTGGTGTTGGAGGAGGGTTATCCCTGGGTGGGTAGGTGGACGTGAACCGTTCCAATAAGTCAGTCCTCCGGGTACTGGCATTGTTAGGGAAGCGCTACGCAGTTCAGATTCTAAAAATTGGAATGCTTCTGTTTGCTTCGCTGCTTGCAATTCATCCCATTCCACCCAGTTTTCCCTATAAATGAGCCGCCGTTTGCAGGCTTCCCAAACACGGAATGTGGCAAAATGCCGCTCCCACACCAGAACAAAATCCGGCGATACTATAAATTCAGGTTCTAGTCCCAGTCGGGCACGCTGAACAAACAGGTGAATCGCAGTGACGGCTTCTTCAATGCGGCTGGCTTTTTGGCAAAGTCCCACTTCTACATCGAGCAGCAGCAGTTCGCTCAATTGCTTGGCTTCTGTGGCAAACCCGCCCCAGGGAAGGGGCACCCGGTTCAGGTGCGTCAGGTAAGCCACCAATGCTGCCCGGCCCCGTTGCCGAAGCCGATCGTTCAAACGTTTAATTTCTTCGTAGCGACGCGGTTCACCGTTTTCGATGCAACCTTTGCGATAAAACAGGGTCAGGTTAGCATTACCCGATTCTGTAGTACCAAAGGCAGTCTCCGGCACAGATGGGTCATCAGAAGCCCAGAGGTCGGGGCGAGCTTCGCGGATATCTTTAGGGTAGAACCGTTTCAATAATGCCCGAACCCATTTTTCTGACTGCCAAACCCGTACTGCCCAGCGATCGTCCTCTAACTCTACAGACGTGACCGGAAAAGCTTGGTAATACTGCAACACTAGGGTATTGTGCCGCAAATCAATCCCAATGTGGCGGATTAAATCAGCAGGGTTATCTGGATGCAATTCGGCAGATTCATGAAACAGCAGCCAATCTGGTTGTTCTGACGATCGCTCAGTTTCCCTCCGCATCACTGTATAGTCAAACAAACGTTCCCACCAATCAAACATCGCTTGTTGGCGTTGAGGCGTAGGGGCTACCCGCTGGTCTTGTCCTAAAGGTGGCGCTAGATAATTGTCTAGTACAGGCAAGAAATTCGGATCGAAGTTGGCTTTGTGCGTAACGAATGCACCACCACTGCGATAGTACCCACATTCCGCAGATATTTAGACAAATTTAATAGTTTTAAATTGGGAGGGATAAAGCCATGGAATCAATATATAG
>NZ_JAUBTO010000213.1:0-10122 GCF_036702495.1 Microcoleus sp. C2D2
GATTTGGGTGTCACAAGTCTGGTTGCTTTGAGTGACGGTGAAAAGATTGCCAATCCCAAAGGCTTTAATGCAAAACGTCGCAAACTCAAGAAAGCTCAAAAGGCATTGAGTCGAAAGCAGAAAGGGTCGAACAATCGCCACAAAGCACTGCTTAAAGTCGCAAAGGTGCATCAAGAAATTGCTGATGCCAGAAAGGATTTTCTTCACAAGCTGACGATTCGATTGGTACGTGAAAATCAAACGATTGCCGTCGAAGATTTGGCCCTCAAGAATATGGTCGAGAATCGGAAGCTTGCTCTTTCTATCACTGACGCAAGTTGGGGTGAGTTGGTCAGGCAGCTTGAATACAAGTGTGACTGGTACGGTCGCACGTTGGTCAAGATTGACCGATGGTTTCCGAGTTCTAAGCGATGCGGCAAGTGCGGTCACATCGTTGAAAAACTGCCGTTGAATATTCGTGAATGGGACTGCCCGAATTGTGGCGCACGCCATGACCGAGATATCAACGCAGCACAAAACATTCTTGCCGCAGGGCTTGCGGTGAAAGTCTGTGGAGCGAACGTAAGACCGGATAGGCATAAGTCTGATGGCAGTTGCGATGAAGCAGAAAGATCTAAGAAGTGATTCTTGGAATCACCGTGGCGTAAGCGGGCGTGAGGATGTCAATCAGAACCACCTTAATTATAATTAATCCTACCAGTCAAACCGCTACATTGTCCCACGCCGTATAGATTCTAGTACAGCGATCGGCTTAATTTTGGCATCAACCGATTTAATTTAGACAAATTTTTAAGTTTTATTGAATTTCGGGAAAACGAAGCATAATAGATCAAAATTGATGAGAGTGGAATCGTTAAGCTGCATACCACACTTCGGAGGAGAGCCGTGAGGTTAGCAGAACAACACAAAAGATTAACAGAAAAAAACCCAAACAGGCGGGGGTATTTAAACTTCGATCGCGAAAACCTGACACGAAACATCGGAGGCGAAACTCGGATCGCAGATAAGTTGCGTTTTTTTATGCTGATTTACTCACAACAGACCGGGCGCAAAGAAAAGCGATCGCCAAAATCTTATTTGAGTTCTTGCCTTCTGCTCGTCTTTGCGATGACCGCCTTTTGCACCCCTCAACCGTCAGTTATCGCGGCCGGGATACCCGGAGTGCAGCTACTTTCTCAGACCCTCGAGAGCGACATTAACATACTGTACGTCAGCTCGATCGGCGGCAGCGACACGGGGGGCAACGGCAGCGATCGAGCTCCCTTCAAAACCCTTACCTACGCCTTGAGCGTGGCCCCGCCCAAGACAGCAATTTTGCTAGCGCCCGGTACTTACAGCGCTCAATCCGGCGAAAAATTTCCGTTAATGCTCACGCCTGGCGTGACAGTTCAGGGAAATCCCCACACTCGCGGTCAGAATATTGTCATCAAAGGCGGAGGAGACTTTATCAGTCCGACTTGGGCCGGTCAAAATATCACGATTTTAGGCGCAGACGGGGCGGGACTCAGCGGGGTGACGGTGACGAATACCAACTATCGCGGTTACGCTTTGTGGATCGAATCGAGTTCTCCGACGGTTGTTAACAATACTTTTTCTGGGAGCACTCACGACGGAATTTCGGTAGTGGGTACTTCCAGACCGACGATTGGCGGGAATTTTTTCTCGAAAAATGGAGCTAACGGCATTACGATTTTTGGCAGTTCCCGGCCGGAAGTTCGAGATAACGTGTTTGAAAACACGGGATTTGGGGTGAATGTAGCGCAGAACGCTTCGCCCCTGCTCATCGGCAACAAAATTACTCGCAATAAGGATGGCGTGGTGGTGCAAGCTGATGCTAGACCGGTGCTGCGTAACAATTATATCGAGAGAAACCAGCGGGACGGAATTGTGGCGATCGCCAGAGCTCTGCCGGATTTGGGAACAGCAGCCGAACCGGGGGGCAATGTCATTCGCAACAACGGTCAGTACGATGTCAACAATGCAGCCACAGGTCAAGTAATCCCAGCTTACGGGAATCAATTGTTGAGCAGCCGGACGACGGGCTCGGTTGATGTGGCGGGAAGTTTTAGCCCTCCGGCGCCAATTGGGGGCAGTGCTTTGCAGCTAACGATCGATCGACCCCCCAGAACCGGTGGCCCAGACACTTCTCTGCCTGTTTACACTCCCGGGCGGCTAAGTCCCAGAGTAGAAAGAGCCCCTATTTCGCCACCGGAAACCGTTTCCAGGGGAACGGTGCAAAATCTATCGGCACCGCCAAGGGCTCAGTTGCGGCAAGATATTTCTCCGAGGAGTGCTGCTGATTCACCGGTAGTCCCAGGGGCGATCGCAATTCCCGTGCCCGATCCGAATTCTCGATCGGTTTCGGAAATTTCGGTACAGCAATCAATGATTCCTCCCTATTTTGATAGTTCGAGTTCGGTTTCTTCCGAGGGTAGATTGCCGGTTCCGGATCGCAACATTCCTCTAGGAAGGGGCGGCTATGTACCTGCACCTTTAGGGGGGAATTCTTTGCCGGATTCTTGGGAGAGTTCGCCGTCATTCGATCGACCGTCCGCTTTGGGTTTGCGCTATCGAGTTGTGGTTGATACCGACAGACCGGGCGATCGACAAAAAATGCAATCCCTCGTTCCCGGTGCTTTTCGCTCTTTTTCCAGGGGGCGATCGGTAATGCAAGCCGGTGCTTTTCGGGAACGCGAAAAAGCTGAGGAATTGCTACAAATGCTCACCCTTAACGGTTTGAGTGCCCGAATTGAGGACATTAAATGAAATGGTCATTAGTCATTAGTCATTAGTCATTAGTCATTAGTTGACTGTTGACTGTTGACTGTTGACTGTTAACTGTTAACTGGTGACTGGTGACTAATGACTGATGACTAATGACTAAATTTTAGGGCCTAGCATATCGGATGCCAGACCCTAAAACATTAGTAAATTAAGTTGATTCAAGTGGGTTTTTAGCTATGCTGAGTTTCAGCAAACTACAACTAAGGTGGACTTTTTGGCAACTACTCTGCTGGCGAGCTAGCTACTAGCGGAGTCTATTCAGACTTCTGTGTTTGACTGTACGATCGCAACTTTTGATTAATCCAATAGCCTCAAGCTATTTAACAAATCCCAAGGGCAATGTCAACCTTACTTTGCTAATAAGCTACACGGTTCAGGCGTTGCCTGCGAACTAGAGCCGATCGGGACAAATACTCTAATTCCAAATTTTTTATCCAAGTTTTTGTGCTTCTTGGTTTTGCCCCTCATGTTTTTAAGTTAACACCAACTGCGCGCCTAACAACACTTTGTTTACCAAACTTGACACTTTTTGACCTGCAGAAATACTCCCAAAACTAATTATTAACAATTTGTAAAATTAGTAGGTCGCACAATGTGCACTTGGCCAATAAAATCTAGGACTTAGGTAGAAACGGGGTTTTTTTACCAAAGTACGGCGTTACATCGACTATGCTAGGCCCTAAAATATTGAAATTTTGAAGTAGCAAGCAGTTTTTGGCTGTTAAGCTGTCACGCATTTAAATTGCATATTCAGGGCGGGCTAGACGGCCCACCCCACAAGACACCGAATTGTTTGTTGACATTCTATTTAAATGCCGCAACAGCTTAACACTCAACAGTCATTACTTAACAGTTAACAGTCAACAGTTAACAGTCAACAGTCAACAGTCAACAGTCAACAGTCAACGCAGCAGAGCTTCCCAAGTGGCGCGACCGACAATGCCGTCTGCTGGCAATTGGTATTGTCGCTGAGCGGCCTTGACAGCAGCTTGAGTTTCCGGACCGAACACGCCGTCAGCACTCACGCGCAAAAATCCCTTGGCCCGCAGCCGTTCTTGCAAATCTTTGACTGCCGGCCCGCGCATTCGTCTTCTTAAAACTGGAAAATTGGTTGGCTGCACTTGGGGGTTAATCTCTGAATTGTCGGCAGTTACAGGAGCGTTGGCGATCGGGTTTTCGATCGCAC
Organism: Microcoleus sp. C2D2; assembly: GCF_036702495.1. NCBI lineage: Bacteria > Bacillati > Cyanobacteriota > Cyanophyceae > Oscillatoriales > Microcoleaceae > Microcoleus > Microcoleus sp. C2D2. The sequence continues at coordinate 3,971 of NZ_JAUBTO010000213.1, forward strand.
TCCCAGCCACAGGAAACAGCCGGTTCCAAGTATCTTGACCGACTATGCCGTCGGCGGCGAGACCTGCTGCTTCCTGGAACTGAAACACAGCTCTAGCGGTGCTTTGCGAGAAAATCCCGTCTACAGTGTCAGCGTAAAAGCCCAACAACTTAAGAGCAGCTTGGAGTTCGATCACTTCCGAGCCGCGGCTGCCTAATTTGAGTGCGGGGCGGACGATCGCACCTGTTTGAGCGATCGGGCTGTTAATGTTACCTTGTTCGGAGGTAGGTAGCTGTGCGGCAGCAGGAGTAGAGGCGATCGATCCCATGAGCAATAAACCGCACAAACTCCAGCCTCCGAGCCAAATCGGAACCTCGCGGGCGTCATTCCAGCTTGCTGTCAAGTTTTGGGACATTGGGAATTCGACTTCTGCAAAACTGGTAGCGATCGTACATCAAATCTGGAAAAAATTGGGAATTTCGGCAACGAGCAATCTACGGAATGTAACAAATGGATGTTAAGCCCAGAAGTCAAGCGTGAAGATTTTTCCCCATCTCCCAATCTCCCAATCTCCCCCTCTCCCCCTCTCCCCCTCTCCCCCTCTCCCCCTCTCCCCCTCTCCCCCTCCCCTTCCCTTTCCTAAAAAAAATTTATGCCTCTCAAATAGCTGCAATTGGCAAAAAAACTGCTAGATTGCCCTACAGAAAACATTGAACCGCGTTCCTTGGGCCCCAGCAACACCATGTCCGAATTCAGAACCGCCAGCCAAATAGACATCGGCAACGTCAACATCGGGAACTTCCAAGTCGGCAGCATCAGCGGCACCAAATACAACGACCTCAACGCCAACGGCCGCCCCGATCCTGGAGAAGTCCCAATTCCCAACTGGCAAATCTACCTCGACCTCAACAACAACAGCCAGCCAGAGTTTAACGAACCTTCCACCCTCACCAACCCGGAAGGCAACTACATCTTCGCCAACCTGCCGCCGGGCACTTACCAAGTTAGGGAAGTCCAGCAGCCGAACTTTCGCCAAACTACCCCAAATCCCTCACCCATCACGATTACCAGCGGGACAAACGTTGGCAATATCAATTTTGGCAACAACTTCAACGCAGGGACGATCGCAGGCACAAAATTCAACGACATCAACAACAACAGCAGCCCAGATCCCGGGGAACCAGGGCTAGCTAACTGGCAAATTTACCTCGACCTCAACCGCAACAACAGGCTCGACGGCGACGAACCTTTTACTTTTACAAACGTTCAAGGCAATTACGCTTTTGTCAATATTCCCGCAAATACATATTGGGTGAGAGAAGTCCAGCAACCGGGTTTTCGCCAAACCACGCCTGACCCCGGCCCGGTTAACGTTACTCCCAACGCCACGGTCAACAACATCAATTTTGGCAATGTCTTTTTTGTCGGCAGCATCAGCGGCTTCAAGTTCAACGACCTGAATGCCAACACCGTCCGAGATGCAACAGACCCGCCTCTGGCCAACTGGCCAATTTACCTCGACCTCAACGGCAACGGCAGCCTCGATCCGGGCGAACCCAACACCATCACAAACCTGCAAGGAAACTACACTTTTGCGAATGTTTCTCAGGGCCGGTATTTGGTGAGGGAAGTCCAGCAACCGGGATGGGTACAGACTACGCCAAATCCAGGCCCGATCGACATAATCGGCAATACCAACGCTGTCGGCGTCAATTTCGGCAACAATCTTCCCACCGGCAGCATCAGCGGCTTCAAGTTCAACGACCTCAACGCTAACGGTATCAACGAACCGACGGAACCGATAGTTGCCAACTGGCCGATTTACCTTGACCTCAACAACAACGGCGCCCCAGATCCCAACGAACCTTCGACTTTAACAAACCCTCAAGGTAATTTCTCTTTTATCAATTTGCCTCAAGGCACCTATTTGGTCAGGGAAGTCCCGCAGCCGGGTTTTCGACAAACCACGCCAAATCCGACTCCCATCACCGTGGGCAACGGCACAAATGCCACTAATCTCAGCTTTGGCAATGTATTGGTAACGGGAACGATCGCCGGTGTCAAATTTAACGATCTTAACGCCAACGGCCGCCTAGATCCCGGGGAACCGCCGATCGCCAACTCTGCTATTTACATCGACCTCAACAACAACAGCAGTTTAGATCCGGGTGAAGCGAGTACCTTAAGCGATGTTCAAGGCAATTACAGTTTCCGCAACGTTCCGGTAGGTAGTTATGTTGTCCGCGAAGTTCCGCCGCCGGGTTTCATTCTAACGACTCCGCCTGCGGTGGTTGTTGTGTCGGCAGAGATTCGGGCTAGCAACATCGATTTGGTGACGCCAGATGCTGAGGGTTGGTCGCCTAAATCCTTGAAGGGCGACCCGCTGACGGATGCCAGCAACTATGCCGGACCCCAACCTGCAGGTAATATGGGGGCGGATAGCTTGCTTTTGAGCGAGGGTCGTGATAGTTATCGAATTAGTGATTTTTTGGTCGATCTACCTGTTGCGAATTTAGGCAATATTCCTAACATTGGGCCACATAATGTCGGTCTGGATACTAATGCACAAATCGGTGAATTAGTCAAGAAAAATGAATTAATTAAAGGGGCGATCGGGAAATCGATCAGCACTGTGGGCGCGAGAGATTTCTCGGTTATGTAGGGTGACACATTCGCTCGATCGCCCGGAATCCCAAACCGCAGATAAAAATAAGGAAGAGGTGAAAGGGCGCTCGCGTGATACCCTATTGTTGGCAACCTCCAACACTCAAGCCTAAGTTCCGGCAACTCCGAAGCTGGCTTGTATATTGGGTGCAATATTCAGAGGCAGTAGCATCTCTGTAAATGAGAAACTATCAGGCAATTCCCCCAACCCCGATCGGCGTATGGACAGGCTTAGCCAAGTCAGATCCAGTCCGGTAGCTCGATCGGTGCTGCCGATCGCTGTGCTGGGCGATCGCAGCCTCGCTCGATCGCCAAGCACAGCTTTCCCAGGACAAACAAGAACGATGCCGGACTCGATCTCACCGGGAGCAGTCAGTCTTAGGCTTTTTAAAGCTCGAAACAGCAAGTATCTACGGAGAGAGAAGGCGTGCAAATCTTGAAGATGTTGCCCTCAAATTGCCAGGGTTCTTCAAAACCTGATATACTTGCCAGCGACAAAGCTTGAGGCATTGTTGTGTTAGATGGGGAACATTACCTCAAGTGCAGACGTATGTAAAATCGAGTAGCGGTTGTCAGCTATTAGTAAAAACTACTCAGCAACTTACAACCCATACAGTAGTCTGTTATTTACGTGGATTTAGGTGTGAAGGAGAGAAATCATGGCTTCAAATAACGAAGAGCTCACAGCCAAGCAATTACAGCCAGTTGTGGTTGGGAATGCCGGCCCGGCAATTTTAGGAATCAAGTTCAATGACCTGAACGGGGATGGCATCAGACAGCCAAATGAACCAGGTCTGGCAAACATCCCCTTTCTCCTCGAACCAGCAACAGGCGCCAACGGTGTATTTAATGCTGGTACTGAGGACCTCTCAGTCTCGACGGACGCTAACGGCGCGTTCTCATTCATAAATCTTGTCCCAGGTAACTACCTAATCACGGAAACCGCAGTACCTGCAAATTTCCGTACTACTACTCCCAACCCCCTCGCAGTCAATCTTGGAAACACAAACGCCAACGTTTTCTTTGGCAACACCGCAGTTACAGGCAGCCGGATTGTAGGATGCAAATACCTAGACCTAGATGGGGACGGCTTTCGAGATGGCGATGAACCGGGGATTAAAAATGTCAGGATATATATTGATTCAAATGGCAACGGCCAACGCGATGCAGGGGAACAGAACACCCTAACAGACAAAAATGGTGCGTGGTCGTTTAATGTAGCACCAGGCTCGTACAAGATTCGGGAAGAACGAGTCAACGGTATCAACGGAGAACCCCTAGAAAGAAATTTCCCCCAAAGCACCCCACCCAACAACATTCCCGTACTGGACGTGACGGTAGCCGCAGGTCAAACTTTTGCCTGCGCTCAAGTTGGCGACACTCCGCTTTATCAAATTGAAGTTAACAAATTTCGGGATATAGACCGCAGCGGCACGCGAAATCTGGTCAATGGAGTTTTGGAACCCCCCATTGCTAACGTACCTTTCATTTTAGATTTGAACGGGAACGGTGGTTGGGATCAAGGCTCCGAACCGATCGCAATTACCGACGCAAACGGAGTAGTTCTCTTCCGGGATTTGCGAGCTGGCAATTATCCAGTGTTGGAAATTTTTCCATCTGTACTGCCTGCAGCAGTAGGTGGCGGTGCCCCAGGCAACCTGAATGCTCCAGTAGCAACCACTCCCAACCCCACTCTGGTTTCAGCGCCAGGGCCGCAGGCACGCTTCCAGGGTACGATCAGCAGAGAGCAACCAATCTTAGTAACAGACACAACCTATACACTGAAACCAAACGACCCTAAATTCGTAGATACCAACCGCGACAGCATCCAACAAGCAGGAGAAGCTTCTATTGCAGCAACGGGTGTACGACCGATTTTTGCAAACACTCCTGTGCCTTTCCCAGCCACTAACCCGTCACCAGCACTTACCTTTTCTCCTGTGCCAGCTAATAATGCATCTGGAGGGATTGGTGGTGTGGGAAACACTAGACCTAACATCACTGTATTCAAATACAATGACCTGAACGCAAACGGTCGCTACGAGCCAACTCAGGGTGAAGCAGCCCTTAGCGGTGTCTCTGTCTTCCTCGACACCAACAATAATGGGGCTGCGGACGCCGGAGAACAACAACTACAGACTAATGCCCAAGGGAGAGGAGCTTTTACCAACTTGGAGCCGGGCAATTACACGGTGCGGGAAGTAGTACCGGGTGGTTTCTCGCCTTCTACATCTGCTGTCGTTCCGTTGACTCTCAACACTCAGGACGCTAACGTTACTTTTGCCAATACGCCGAACAGCAACATAACTGGTTGCAAATTCGAGGACTTTAACCTCAACGGCTATCGAGACGGAAATGAACCGGCTATTAGTGGCGTTACTGTCTATCTCGATACCAATAACAACGGCGCCCTCGATGCAGGGGAAGCCAGTACCACTAGCAATGAGTCTGGTATCTTTGCGTTCAGGAATTTGGCTCCCGGTAATTATAACCTTCGAGAGGTAGTTCCTCCTGGTTTCTTCCAGACGACTCAACCGCTAAATATCGTTCTGGGCCCCAATCAAACTTTTACTTGCGCTTTGATTGGCGACTCTCGGCGCTATGATTTGCCAGTGCCAAAATTCCGAGACGACAACCGCAACGGCCTACAAGATGCAGGCGAACCGCCTCTTGCCAATATCCCATTTACTTTGGATTTGAACCGGAACGGTCGCTACGATGCTGCAACTGAACCTCTGGTCAGATCGGACGCTAATGGGATTGCTCTGTTTACAAATTTGTTCCCGGGCAATTACTCGGTTTTGGAAGTCTTCGATGCGAGTGTTAACAACCCGTTCCCGATCCCAACTGGGCCTAATCCTGTTAACTTTAACGTGCCTGGCCCCACTACAGTGCCTAGTGCAGTACCGACGCCAGTACCGACGGCTGCAACAACTGGTGCTAGCACCGCCGATCCGCTGACTGGCGGCACGGTAACTGCTTCTAGCATCGGCGATGCGTTGATAGACGGCGGCCGTTCATCCGGTCCTACGGTTAATCCCAGCAGCGTCGATAGCTTGATCGTACCTCAGAGTCCACCTGTTAGCTTTGTTGACATCAACAAGTGGAAAGAGTCGGCAGAGGCTTCGATCGATTTGTTTAAAGTACAGAACGGTCTCCTCGAGAAATCTCCATTAGGGTTCGGCGCTCCTCCAGTACCTGATTTTAAGGTTAAGGATTTGTAGTTCGAGACTCAGCAATTAGCAACTAGCTTGTTTAAACTGCACGTCAAATCATGTTTTGGCGTGCTTTTTGCTGTTTTGACAATAATTAGAGGCTCGCGCGGCGGGTTTATCGATTTCTTTAATTACCGGAAATATTTTTCGTGAAACCCGCCTCTACAACAAATATATCCCGATGCTCCAAAAGGCGGGTTTTACCGACTATCTTTGAGCATTACTCACAAGTTAAGCTAAAAGCACTATTGTCAATGAGTAAAATTACTCATCTTTTACCTGTTGACCCAATTA
>NZ_JAUBTO010000214.1:0-10029 GCF_036702495.1 Microcoleus sp. C2D2
ACGTCATATTCTACCATGCTGTGCCTAGATTGTGAACCTTCTTTTTTTGCTGTTACCCCGATTTATTGAGCGGATACGTTAAAACCGACTACAGAATGTGATGAAAAGGCAATTAATTGTAGTCCTCTTTTAGAGGACTTTCGCTGTGAGACAGGGGTTTTCAACCCCTGTCGGACTGGAAGTCAAACGAGAGATTCGATCGCAAATATGAATACTGCTGAACCTTCATTAACTAAAACCGAACTAAGAAAATCGCTCCTCAACACGCGCAAATCCCTATCAGCACAAGAATGGAGACAAAAGAGCGATAGCCTCTGCAACCGCCTGCAAAACTCGCCCCTATTCACCGAAGCAAAAACAATCCTCGCCTACTTCAGTTGTCGTCAAGAACCAGATTTAAGTCCCCTATTTACATCTTCTGTGGAGGAGGCATCTTGCCTGCTCCATTCTGGAGACAGGCAAGATGCCTGTCCCACAAATGCCATTCCCACGCCTAAAAAATGGGGATTTCCCCGCTGTGTCGGCAAAGAGCTATCCTGGCACATCTGGCAGCCCGGAGATGCTTTACATACTGGAGCTTATGGCATACTCGAACCCCTGCCGGATGCTCCTACAATAGACCACTCAGAAGTAGATTTAATGCTCGTACCCGCAGTAGGCTGCGATGTTCGCGGCTATCGCTTGGGCTACGGCGGCGGCTATTACGACAGAATGTTCAGTTTAGCTGAGTGGGAATCAAAAATTGCGATCGGCATTATCTTTGAATTTGCCTTGGTCGCCCAACTACCAGTTGACTCCTGGGATCTACCGCTGCACGGCATTTGTACAGAAAGCGGTTGCAAAATTGCACAGCGAAAATCTTAAACGGGCATAAACAAATTAATTTTCCGCAATTATGCCTATATCCTCTTAATCTAGAATCTAGAATCTAAAATCTAAAATCTAAAATCTAAAATAGTATGGCCCAGCGCTACGTTCGAGTTAAAACAACACAAGGACACATCCATTACGGTTTACTGCAACTGAGCCACAGCGTTCAAGTATTTGATGCACCTCCCTGGTTACAAGGACAACCAACTGATGTGGAACTTTCACCAGATACTTACCAAATTCTCGCCCCGTGCTCTCCCTCAAAAATTGTAGCCGTAGGCAAAAATTATGTCGATCACGCCGCCGAGATGGGAACCCCCGTACCTGCTGAGCCCCTGCTGTTTTTCAAGCCTCCGAGTGCTGTCATCCCCGCAGGTGGAGCGATTCGCTATCCGCAGCAGTCGGAAAGGGTAGACTACGAAGGAGAATTGGCCCTGGTAATTGGCGAACATTGTACCAACTGCACTCCCGAACAAGCACACAGCAAAATTTGGGGCTATACGATCGCCAACGACGTAACAGCCAGAGATTTGCAAAAGCGGGACAACCAGTGGGCCAGGGCCAAAGGGTTCGATACATTTTGTCCCTTGGGGCCTTGGATTGTCCGCGAACTGAGTCCTGCTGCACAATTGCAAACTTTTGTCAATGAGAGCGAGCGACCGGTACAGTCATCCCAGATCGATCGCATGGTATTTTCCCCAGACTTTCTCGTCTCCTACATCAGTCAAATAATGACCCTAATTCCCGGCGATGTGATACTGACTGGAACGCCGCAAGGAGTAGGGCCGCTACAAATAGGCGATCGAGTCCGCATTGAAATTGAAGGCATCGGCAGTCTTGAAAATACAGTAGTTATTAGTCATTAGTCATCAGTCATCAGTCATTAGTTATTAATTAGGTAAGTGCAAAAACAACAATGTCTTTTAGGAGCTTGTAGGGCCGTGTTTAGCGATGATTTGCGCCCTGGAAAGAGTTAGCCATTTCACGCACGCGCCCTCTCCCGACTAATGACCAATGACCAATGACTGATGACTGATTTATCGTACCTGCATATAAACAGCATCCGAAAGCGGAGGAATCTCTGCATAGCGTCCCAAAAGCGACTGAACGACTGCATAGACAAATGCAGCAAAAGCGCCCAAAAACACCATGTTATACAGAGTTTCCGCAATAAATGCGACCTGTAAGCCTTGAGAAAAAATTGGCAAAACCAGACGGCACAGCATCAAAACAATGTCTAAAAGAATCGCCTGCATCGCATTAAAACGAATGAAGTGACTGATGTTTTCGTTTCTAACTACTCCTAAATACAGGGCAAAGAAGATAATTAAGCTAGCAAAGGGCAAACTATAAATTTGCATCAAGGGAGCTAGCGGTATCAACAACAGTTGCAGGACAGGAAACTGTGTAAACAGAAACCTGCCAAAGGCAAGCCCGTCAATCAGCGGGAGCAAATAAGGCAAAGAAGCAAAAATCCGGTCTGGAACAGTTGTAGATCCGCGCCAAGTCATAATGAACTCTCCTGAGTCGATCGATTAACTATCAATTCCATTAAACTCAGGATAACGCAGCAGCCGAGTTTGTGTTCCGACTCGCCCGGAACTTGCTTTTCACTGAGCGGGGAGCAGCCTCAACTACCCGATGCAGGCTTTGTTATTTAATATTAGCGATAGTGAAGCCCATTTGACACTCGTACCGATCGGGCAAATTTTCCGTAGGTTTAGCAACTCGATGCCCGCAACGAAGCTCTCCACCGCTCCAGCGCGGTTGGCCAGTACGATCGGCCAGCAAACAACTTTGGCAAACACACTGAGGGGCAAGCATCTGATTTTCCATTAAAATGACTAACATTTGATACCTCCGGCAGGTTTCACACCAGTAATTTCATTGTATGTCACCAGTTGGGGACAAACGGCTTACCTTGAACACAATGTAATATTTATGTCAATGGTGCGAAATCCGTAGTACGGTATAAGATCCCCAATTCCCCATCCTAAATTTGTCAAGAGGTTGATTATTGTGACGGACAGTAACTTAGAATTCCTTTCCAAAACCGATCCGCTAATTGCCGATTTAATCGGGCAAGAGCTCCAGCGGCAGCGAGACCACCTAGAACTGATCGCCAGCGAAAACTTTACCTCTGCAGCGGTAATGGCAGCTCAAGGCTCAGTGCTGACCAATAAATACGCCGAAGGACTGCCAGCAAAACGGTACTACGGCGGCTGCGAATTTATTGACGGCATCGAGCAAATCGCGATCGATCGCGCCAAACAGCTATTTGGAGCCGCTCACGCCAACGTTCAGCCCCACTCCGGCGCTCAAGCCAACTTTGCAGTATTTTTGAGCTTGCTGGAACCCGGAGACGGAATTATGGGCATGGATTTGTCCCACGGCGGACACTTGACCCACGGTTCGCCGGTCAACGTATCCGGCAAATGGTTCAAAGCTTTTCACTACGGCGTCAGCCAAGAAACAGAACAGCTCGACTACGAGGAAATTTTGGCCAGTGCTAAAGAAAACCGACCAAAATTGCTAATTTGTGGCTATTCAGCATATTCGCGAATTATCGACTTTGAGAAGTTTAGAGCGATCGCCGACGAAATCGGAGCCTACCTGCTCGCTGACATCGCCCACATCGCCGGGTTAGTCGCCACAGGGCACCACCCCAACCCCCTCCCCCACTGTCACGCAGTCACCACCACCACTCACAAAACCCTGCGCGGCCCCCGTGGCGGCTTGATTTTGACCAATGACCCGGAACTCGGCAAAAAGTTCGACAAAGCAGTTTTCCCCGGCACTCAAGGTGGCCCCTTAGAACACGTCATTGCGGGCAAAGCAGTAGCTTTCGGCGAAGCATTAAAGCCTGAATTTAAAACTTATTCGGGTCAAGTAATTGAAAATGCGCGCGCTTTAGCGGAACGGTTGCAGCAGCGGGGTTTAAAACTCGTTTCCGGCGGCACGGACAATCACTTAATGCTTGTTGATTTGCGATCCGCAAACATGACAGGCAAGCGAGCCGACCAATTAGTCAGCGGTGTGAATATTACTGCTAATAAAAATACCGTGCCTTTCGATCCGGCATCGCCCTTTGTCACTAGCGGTTTGAGACTCGGTTCGCCGGCGATGACCACCAGGGGAATGGGAACAGCAGAATTTACCGAGATTGGCAATATTATCGCCGATCGCCTGCTAAATCCAGATGATGAAAGCGTCGCGGCCGACTGCCTGCGTCGAGTAGCAGCACTGTGCGATCGCTTCCCGTTATATCCGCACTTGTACTTGAAAGTGCCGGCATTAGCTTAATTTTCCTGATCGGCAATGGGGAATTGGTAGTTGGAAGTGTACGGGTAAAAGGGTAAAAGAGCAGGAAAAGATTGAGAGTTGCCGGTAGCGATATTGACAAGCGGTTTTCACCAAAAATATCGATCGCCAATACGGTTTTTAGTAAAGATATTTGTGGGGCGGGCCTGGTTTGACTAACGGTATTTGTCGGTTGCGAAAGATACCGCTAGGGCTGGGCCCGCTCGCCAAATATCGACTTTTTTGCTCGCGAAAGAGTCGATATTTCAAATCGTTAATTCGAGAGTTATGAATGAAAAACCTGACAATTCGCCCCAGGGCAACTGCCATTGCGGCAAATCTCCGACTCCCAAACCCCCAGTCGCTCTTCAAGATGTTTCCTTGTTATAAGCCATCTGAAATGTAGTAGACTCTGCCTGACAGCCTAATTGCCCCGCACTATTTAAAATTGATTTCAGATGCCGTACCAGTATCTGTACCACATACTCGCTTTCCTGGTTTCTGCGATCGTCGTCCTCTGGAGTACGCCAATAGTCAAAAAAATTGGTCTCAAAAGCGGGCGAGTCGATCGGCCCGGCGAGCGAAAAGTCCACAAGCGCCCGATGGTGCGCTTGGGAGGAGTTTCCATCTTTCTCGGCACTCTCACTGCCCTCTTATTTGTCTGGCTCTCAGGAGGCTTCATCGATGCTAACGGACAATTTCTCAATCCCAAAGACGAATACGAAATTTGGGGAGTCACCCTCGGCGGCATCGGATTCTTCCTCATCGGTTTAGCAGACGACCTATTTTCGCTCTCGGCATTAAAACGCTTGCTCATGCAAATTAGCGTATCCAGCATCGTTTGGATGGCAGGCGTACAAATTGAGTTTCTCACAGTTCCCTCCCTGGGACTGACTAATATTGGCTGGCTGAGCTTGCCAATTACCGTGATTTGGCTCGTCGGCATGGCGAATGCCATCAACTGGATTGACGGTTTGGACGGTTTAGCTGCTGGAGTTTCAGGGATTGCAGCAGTTGTAATGCTGATTGTCAGTCTGTCGATGCACCAACCGGCGGCGGCCCTGATTGCAGCGGCTTTAGCTGGCGGGGCCTTGGGATTTCTGCGCTACAACTTCAATCCGGCTCAAATCTTTATGGGAGATGGCGGGGCTTATTTTATCGGGTTTACTCTCGCTGGAGTGGGAGTAATTGGGTTAGTTAAAACTACGGCTGTTACTTCTGTGCTGCTGCCATATTTAATTTTAGCTGTACCGATTTTAGATATGTCGGCGGTGATTCTCGATCGACTTCGCAACGGCAAGTCACCGTTTATTGCTGACAAGCGCCATCTCCACCACCGACTTCTACAAGCCGGACTATCCCATCGATTTGCGGTTTTATTTATTTACTCACTGACACTGTGGGTGGGAAGTTTAGCCCTAGCTTTTTCGCTTCCGAGCGGCGTAATTTACGCTATGGGTGCAACAAGTTTGCTGGGATATGCTAGCTGGAAAGTTTGGAGACACGCTAGGTGAAGGAAGAAGGAAGAAGGAAGAAGGAAGAAGGAAGAAGAAAGAAGGAAGAAGGAAAAAAAATAATTTCTAATGCCCAATGCCTAATTCCCAATGCCCAATGCCTAATTCCCAATGCCCAATGCCTAATTCCCAATTCCCCAATCTAAAATCTAAAATCTAAAATCTAAAATTGAATGGTTGCTGAAATTATTTGTGTGGGCACTGAATTGCTGTTAGGCGATATTCTTAATAGCAATGCCCAGTTTTTAGCCAAAGAATTAGCGAGTTTGGGAATCCCTCACTACTATCAAACAGTGGTGGGGGACAATCCAGAACGCATTAAACAAGTGTTAGAAATCGCCGTGGGCCGATCGCAGCTTTTGCTTTTCACCGGAGGCCTAGGCCCCACACCGGACGACCTCACAGTCGAAACCATCGCCGATTTTTTTGGGGTTCCCTTAATCGAAAAGCCGGAAATTATCGCAGATATCGAATACAAATTTGCCCAGCGGGGACGCACCATGAGTCCCAGCAACCGCAAACAAGCTTTGATTCCAGAAGGTGCGGACATTCTGCCAAACCGCAGCGGTTCAGCACCGGGGATTATTTGGCAGCCGGTTCCCAACGCGACAGTGATGACATTTCCCGGAGTACCGGCGGAAATGCACTTGATGTGGCGAGAAACCGCCGTTCCTTACCTGCAAAATAACGGCTGGTGCAGCGAAACTATTTACAGCCGCACGCTGAAATTTTGGGGTATTGCTGAGTCGGCACTGGCAGAAAAGGTAGATAGTTTTCTGAATTTAACTAATCCTACTGTTGCTCCTTACGCCAATCACGGCGAGGTGAAACTCAGGATTTCGGCCCGCGCGGAGTCGAAGGCTGCTGCTAAGAATTTAATCGAGCCGATCGAACAACAGTTGCTGCAGATTGCTGGCCTTGACTGTTACGGTGCCGATACCGATACCCTCGCCTCGACTGTCGGTAAATTGCTGCTGTTGGCTGGCGAAACTCTTAGCGTGGCTGAATCCTGCACGGGAGGCGGGTTGGGAGCGATGCTGACCGGTGTTGCCGGGAGTTCGAGGTACTTTTTGGGCGGGATTATTTCTTACGACGATCGGGTTAAGGAAGGATTATTAGCTGTTAATCCCCAAGATTTAGCCTCCTGTGGGGCAGTCAGCCACCAAGTGGCAAAACAAATGGCTGCCGGAGTGCGCCAAGGCCTCAATACCAATTGGGGATTGAGCATTACAGGCATTGCCGGGCCAGGAGGCGGCACAGACGCTAAACCTGTCGGACTGGTTTATGTTGGTTTAGCCGGCCCCCACGGCGACCCAGAAAGTTTTGAATACCGCTTTGGCGAGGCCCGAGGCCGCGATTGGATTCGGAATCTCAGTAGCTGTACGGCGCTCGATCGGCTGCGGCGTAAATTATTGTTGGCAAAAGCGTAGAAAATATCCAGCGTTTTGTCAATTGTCAACAGTCAGGCGTAACCTTAAGCTTTATTTAACACTCTGTACTCCGAGATAGTTCCGCAATTTTCCCCTTGCCTCTTGATTATCTGTAAAGATTCGTTATGATAATAAGATAGGACTGATTGGCAAATATACTGACTCTCTCCATTGCTCAAAATAACTAGCAAGCGAGAAAGCAAGTTTGACCTTTGGTTTCAAAGTCGTGCTTGCTTATTTTCAGAGATTTAGCCGTCGGTTTAGCAATCTAGACTATAAAAAAAGGAGCTATCCGTTCAATGGAAGACATTGAAAAGGTGCTGGAACAAATTAAAGAATGGGTTCGCAAGCTGATAGAAGGACTGCTGAATCCCGAAGCTCAACCGGAACTCGAACCGATTCCTATTCCGGTCAACCAACCGAGAAATCGCCGGTAGTTCGGTACGGGATTTGAAGTTTGAGGTGTGAGGTTTGAGGTTTGAGGTTGCAGACTGGTTCTAAATCCCAAGTCAAAACTCTCATAATTTTTGTGGCGCTGGAATTTTAAAAATTGTTAAATATCCTGGTACTTCACGGCCCTAATCTGAATCTATTGGGTCAGCGAGAACCTGGAGTTTATGGTTCTGCGACTTTAAATGATATCAACAAATTGCTAGAACGAGAAGCGCAAGCCCTCCAGGTGAAAGTCTCAATTCAGCAGTCTAATCATGAAGGCGTCTTGGTGGATGCAATTCACTCGATGTTAGGGCAGCACCAAGGCTTATTGATTAATGCTGGAGCTTATACTCATACGAGTGTGGCAATTAGAGACGCGATCGCCGCTGTGAATATCCCTGCGGTAGAAGTTCATCTGAGCAATATTTACCGGCGGGAAGCTTTTCGGCATCACTCGTTTATCGCAGCGGTGGCGCTCGGGCAAATCAGCGGTTTTGGATCGGAAAGTTACCGGCTGGGGCTGCAAGCTCTAGTTACTTACCTGATTGAAAATTAAAAATTCACTGATGGTTCAGAGGAGGGCAGGTTTTAGATGGAAAACCAGCCCTTACAATAGTCCGGACAGTTTTTAGTTCGCCGTCTGAAACCTTCGATTTTCCGTTGGTAGGGAACTTGCCTTGGAGCCTTGAAACCCTTATTCTACGGTTGGCAATCAAAAACTGTCCGAAGTATTGCCCTTATATGTTTGGGTTTAATTCAAATTAATCAGAAGGCTTAGGCAAAGAGGGAAACAAGGAAGAATTATAAATTGCCAATTATAAATTACAAATTATCAATTACTAAGAACTTGAGTTAAATTAAAATGCGGCATTCCCTGTTGAGCAAGTTTCAAGGAACCATCCTGGGGGCAGTTTTAGGAGACTCTATAGGTCTGCAATACCAGAGGCAACTCGTGGGTATTCCCCCCCAAATAGGAGACTTGCCGCCGATTTTACAACTGACGAAACACCAACAATTGACACAGGGTGGGGCAAGATTGGCGTTGAATTATCCCCAGAGCAAAATCCCAACTGGCAAACAATCATCCGAATGCGGCAGACTTGCGGTGGCGTGCGCTCAAAGTTTAATTCGGGGTAGGGGTTTAGATTTAAAAGATTGGCGCGATACTTGGGAAGCATTTGCCAATTCCGAAATCAATCATCCGCTTCGCAGTGAGTTTCAAAGCCTGCTTAACCCTTCTGAAGCTGCCGTTGCTGCGCTGCCATGCGCGATGTTTTTTCACGAAAATAAAGCCAAGCTGCGAGAAAAAATCATGCTGGCGATAGAGGTTTGGCCCAAGGAAAACAAGCCAGAATGGGAAACAGCAATTTTAGCAGTAGGATATGCGATCGCCAGAACTCTCAAAGATAAACTTGACCCCGCGACAGCAATCGAGCAAACAATTGCTTACCTGAAAACAGATAATGCCTTAACAGAGCTGCTGCTGCAAGTGCAAATACTACTACAACGGGGAGCCGATTTAGAAACAGCTACCACTCATCTGTGCAAAAGCGCCACAGAAGCGCGAGAAAGACAGGGCGAGGGCGAGAAAAAATTACAAACCGAGTCAATTGTCAACCCAGGAAATTTCATTCCCATTGCCTTAGCTTTCTACTGCTTCTTGAACACCCCAGAAGACTTGCGCTTGTCAGTGCTGCGGGCGGCTCGCTGTGGCATAGCCGGACAACTCACCTGCGCTTTGACGGGAGCTTTGTCTGGAGCTTACAACGGGGCTGCTGCGATACCTGTAGAATGGCGACAGGTATCTTCGGCTACCCTTGAACCGGGGTCGTTGGTCTGTGGTCGAGAACCCTCGCTCTGGGGAACGGGCAGCGATGCAAAAATTGTAGAGTTAGCAAATAACCTGTTTGCTGTTTGGGCGGGAGTTTACACACCAGATGCCGGCCCTTCTTCCGCAGCGCTAGCCCTATCGGTGGCTGCACCTTATGTCATTAGACCTCGTAAAATATAAATTTTTGAGCTTTTAACAGGGAGGCGAAACCAGAAATTAGCAATCAGAAATGAGCAATTAGCAATTAACAAGTTAAAAACGAAAGCCGAAGGACAGCGATAATTAAAGATTAAAAAGTAAAAAATTAAATCGGACGCGCTTGCCCCAAAAAACCGGGTTTCTACGAGAATATGGGGTTGGGAAACGAAGAATCGAGGGAGAAACCGGGTTTTTAGCCGCAGCGCGCGATTTCTGTTCGAGATGGACAAGGGAAGCAAAGAAGCTGCTTGCGTTGTTGGCCACAGTCAGGCAACCCAACTGCTGGCGATACTTACGCAAAGTAGCGTGGGGGGTGAGAAGCTGTAACCAAAATCCTATTCACATCTACTCATTTCTTATGAAATGAGTAGATGTGAATCAGTATATAGTGTGACTCAAAGCGATCGAGAGGTAACAATGCTGTGCCGGCTTCAAAACAGAATTGAAACTG
>NZ_JAUBTO010000215.1:0-10003 GCF_036702495.1 Microcoleus sp. C2D2
CCTTCAAATGGACTTATTTGGGCAAAGCATTGAAGCAATAATCAATGGTAGGTTAACTCCCGCCTACTTCTACTAGTAGTCGAAATAACCAGATTCCCCACAGCCGACGGCATTACAGACGATTTCACTCACCCAGACTTGGGACTGCCCGTAGAAAGTAAGTAGAAAGTAAATTTATGGCTGTAGAAATAGCAAAATAAAAACTCTTTATTTTAGCTTGCGAATGGGAACATTTGACTCAGTTGATGCAGACAGTTATCGCACAACCTGCACTTACAGCCCAAGCTAGACTTGCCGACCCCCGTTTGGTAGCTAAAAACTTTCCTGGGAAACAGGCACTCGACCAGTTGCTAGATGTCATATTACCCGAAAACACGAGCTATAAAATTGACCAATCAACTTTTAACTCAATAATTTTGTAACCCAATAACCCTTTCTATTAATGGTAACGGGTAACGGGTAATCGTGCATTGGTAAGGGGTAATGGGTGAGGGGCGAGCGGTAGTAACCAACAAAAAATAACAACTAACAACTAACAAATTAATGCGTATAATTGTTGAAGGCTGGCGCTTTTTGCCGCACTCCTACGCGATCGTAAATCAATTTCAGCTAGTAGAAATGCTGAAATATCCTCACTTAGAAATTTTCCACAAAGATATTCCCTATCTAGACGAAAATTGGCAGCCAGTAACCGGTTTGTTAGACGCAACTGCTGAAGCAGCAATAAAAAATATTCCTCACCCTTCCGCGTCTCTAAAAGCAGACGCTACGTTACGGATCTCAGTACCTTACAATTTTGCACCCTCAAATACAAAACGGACGTGCTTGTTTGCCACAACAGAATGGGGAATTCTGCACAACGAAAACTTTAGAATAACGGGCGCAGCTTCCCTCCGCGAAGGTCACAGCAACTCGGATATAATTATTATTACGCCTTCCCATTGGTCGAAAACCGGATTTATCCGCAGCGGTGCGAATCCCGATCGCACAATTGTCATACCCTGCGGCATCGATCCGAAGATTTACAAACCTTTAACAAAATCGGAACGCGAAGCTTTGCGGAAACAGCTAGGATGGGACGGATTTGTATTTTTGAATATCGGTGCAGGCTCTGCCAATAAAGGCATCGATTTATTGTTAAAAGCTTTCTCCGTTGTAGTTGAAAGTTATCCCGAAGCCAGATTAGTATTGAAAGGAGAAGAATCAATATATGAGTCGGATTCTCTGATCGCTCAAAACATAGACGAACTAACCTTTGACGAAGCAGAAAAAGTTTTGCCGCGCATGGCTTACATAGGAGAAACACTGCCTTTTGCAAAAATGGCTCAACTTTATCAAGCCGCCGATGCCTACGTATCTCTTTATTTAGCAGAAGGTTTCAATTTACCAGCACTAGAAGCAATTGCTTGTGGCTTGCCGATCATCTGCACTAAAGGCGGCCCGACGGATGATTTTACAACTCCAGATTTTGCTTGGCACGTCGAAAGTACGTTTCAAGAAGGTACTTCTAACGATCGGCAGATATTTCGCCTGATGCCAGATTTAGAACATTCGATCGCCTTAATGAAAAATATTATAGAACAGCCGGAGTTGTGCGATCGCTCTCGCGAAGCAGGCCCCAAATTTGTAGCGACTGGGTTTACCTGGAAACACGTTACAGACCAACTCCTAGAGGTACTTGTGCCAACTATTCGATCGCCCAATTAATCAGGGTGCGATCGAATAGTTGGCAGCTTCCGATAATTAGCGCTGGTAACGCGCTGTTCGGAATTAATATAAGATACAATAAGAACAACAACTTTAAGCTTCAGACCTTATTTGACATCCAAGCTATGCAATCTACAACTCAGTCCGAGACAGAACCGGCGATGGACGCTCCCAAACACGGATTGCCCGTTACAATCATTACAGGATTTCTCGGCAGCGGCAAAACAACCCTGCTCAACCACATCCTGACCAACCAGCAGGGTTTGAAAACAGCAGTTTTGGTCAATGAATTTGGCGAAATCGGCATCGACAACGAACTGATTGTCACCACCGACGACAACATGGTTGAGCTGAACAACGGCTGCATCTGCTGCACAATTAATGAAGATTTGGTTAATGCAGTTTACAAAGTTTTAGAACGGCAAGAAAATCTCGATTATCTGGTAGTCGAAACAACCGGACTCGCCGACCCGCTGCCAGTAGCGATGACTTTTTTAGGCACAGAACTGCGCGACCTGACTCGTCTCGATTCGATAGTTACAGTAGTAGACGCAGCCAACTACAGCTTAGATTTGTTCAACTCTCAAGCAGCTTACAGTCAAATAGCTTACGGCGATATAATTATCCTCAACAAAACAGATTTGGTTGAGGAAGCAGATTTAGATTTGTTGGAAGTTAAGATTCGCGATGTCAAAGAAGGTGCTCGAATTCTGCGAACAGTGAAATCGCAAGTTCCCCTACCCCTTGTCCTCAGCGTCGGATTGTTTGAATCGGACAAATATTTCCAATCGGAAAAAACTCCTAGCAGTCACGACCACGACCATCACGACCACCACGACCACCACGACCATCACGACCATCACGACCATCACGACCACCACGACCATCACGACCACGGCCATCACGACCACGGCCATCACGACCACAGCCATCACGACCACTCGGGTCATTTAGAAAATGACGGATTTACCTCAATTTCTTTCCAGAGCGACAAGCCTTTTTCTCTGAGGAAATTTCAATATTTCTTAGACCACCAACTGCCAACAAACGTGTTTCGCGCGAAAGGGATTATGTGGTTTGAAGAAAGTCCGAAACGGCATATTTTTCACTTGAGCGGCAAGCGATTTACGATGGACGATGAGCAGTGGAAAGGTGAGCGGAAGAACCAGCTTGTTCTCATCGGTCAGGGTTTGGATACGGAGAATTTGCGATCGCAACTCGAAAACTGTCTTTGTATGCCTTCAACCAGTCGCGGTAAAGGTTTTGGGAAAAACTAACAGTAAAATATTCTTTTCTACTGGTTCCCAGGCTAGAGCCTGGGAACCGATGTCTAGAGGCTCTGCCTCTGTGGTTCTCAGGAAGATAGGAGGCAGAGCCTCGGGATCTGCGTTACCAGGCTAGAGCCTGGTAACGAGTAATTTCCTATTACCAATTACCCATTTTCAATGCGAGCAATTATCCAGCGAGTCAAATCATCTCAAGTTGAAATTGACGGTCAAATTGTCGGCAAAATTGGCTGCGGACTTAACTTGCTTGTAGGTATTGCAGACACCGACACCGAAGCAGAACTCGATTGGATGGCTCGCAAATGCCTAGAATTGCGTTTGTTTCCCGACTCGGCCGGGGATACCGGCCGCTGGAACAAGTCCGTACAGGACATCGGCGGCGAGTTGCTGGTTGTGAGTCAGTTTACCCTCTACGGCGACTGCCGCAAAGGTCGGCGGCCTTCCTTTGACCGAGCAGCGGCTCCGGAACGAGCGGAAATTTTTTACGATAAATTTGTCGAAAAGTTGCGCCAGAGCGGCTTAAAAGTTGAAACAGGCTTGTTTGGAGCGATGATGCAAGTCTCGATCGAGAATGACGGGCCGGTGACTTTGGTATTAGAGAGAGAATCGGGGTGAGTTGTGAATTTATAATATAAATAGTTGCCGTGAGTATGGTCACAATTAAAAGTGATTATGGTGATGTAACTCCTAAGTTAATTGTGAGATGATTACTCAAATTTAGTCGTTAGGCATAGCTTATGCCAGTCTGACTCAGACAAAAATATTATTTTTACATTTATGTTAACCCCAGTAACTAAACCATCTGTCCGAGTTACGGAAATCGGCGAGTACATCCATTATCAATCTTGCGATCGCCGCTTTAAGCTAGAGCATAATAACCGAAAGCTTGCCCGAGAGCTTCCGTTTGCAGAACGCCTCTTCAACTCCTTAGATCCAGTTCTCCAAGAGGCGGGGCGATTGAGGGAGAACGAATGGGAAACTTCTCTCAAAAACAATGGTCTCATTGACCTCACTTTGTACAGCCAAAAGTCTGCTGACGAAAAGAAGACACCCTGGACTACCTTTGTCGCACAATTGCAAGGTATAAGTTCAGGACAAAGAGCATATGGACGCGAAATTTCCGTTGAAGCAGACGAGGGAGCTTTCCAGATCAAAGGCCAAATTGACTTTGTACTAATTCTGTGGGAAGCCGATCGACCAAAGCTGCGAATTGTTGAATGCAAAGCCAGTCGTCGAGACCGTACCTACCACCGCGTGCAGGTTGCTCTATACCGGATGCTAGTACGGCAGCTTATTCAGGTGAGTCCAGTGGCTATTTGCGGCGTAGAACTCAGACCAGAAGATATCGAGTGCGTGGTTGCTAGGATTGATGAAAGTACAAATAAAAGTCAGCTCATCCTCGATCTAAAACCCTTTAAGCTAGATACAGAAGAAGCGGACATTAATCGCCTCCTGGGATCTGAGGGTGCGCTAAACCGCGTAGTTCAGGCTGATTTAGCTGATTTGGACTATCAAATCGATCCGAAGTGTGATGGCTGTGTTTTTAATATTCACTGCTTATCAGAAAGTGCCAGATTGCGTCGCCTTGAACTAATAGGCTTAGATCCATCAGCAGTACGAGTCTTGCGAGAGGCCGGGATTGATAAAATCGATGACTTGGCTGAACTTGACTTAGCCGGACAGCAGGCAGTTCAAGTGCGGCAAGATCCAAGCTTTAGCGATAACCTAGAACTTATCCAGTTAAAAGCAAAAACTCGCAGGCGTACACTTCCAGGCGGAAATATCAACCCAGATTCCTATGAAGTAAAGCCGCTACCTTATGCAGGTCAAGGTCAACTTCCAGAACACATAATTAATGGTGAGCGGCTGATTCGCGTTTACCTTTCTGTGGATTACGACTATGTAGAAAACAGGATTGGAACCCTTGCAGCTCATGTGACCAAGAGCGAGGGACAATTACATACAAGCTTCACGCAGGTAAATGGACACTGGCAGCCAGACCCCACGGTCAAGGAACGGTGGGAGGTAGGGCGCGATCGAAATAATCGCCCAGTCTATGAAGAGCGTTCTCTGCAAAGTAAAGAAGTTATTGAGTTTCAAACCTCTCCGTGGACGGGGGAATACAGAGAAGACACAGGGGCGGAGAAACAGCTAATTCAAGCGTTTCTAAAGAAGCTGGTTGAGGTTATTGATGAGGTAGCCGAGGCCGAAACCGCTCCCATTCACTTTTATGTCTGGTCTCGATCGGAGATGGATCAGTTGCTCGAAGGATGCTCCCGCGTCAGCTCGCAGTTGCTCGCCAACCTCCGAGAACTTCTAGGATGCCGTGAAAGCTTAGAGCAACTCATCTACTCTTGCTTGCACGATGAAGTCGATCGGCGTTTTGCCTTGGGATGGACAGGGAGAGGCTTAGCTGTCGTTACTTCTCTGTCGTGGTTTGGGAGGCGTTATCACTGGCGGCGGCGGGTGTCTGGTGCCGAGGTCGATCTAGAGCAAGCTTTTACACAGGATATTTTCGATTTTAAGACTGATTTGGATTTAGATGCTCAGGGGCAGTGGGCAGAGCGAGATTCTGAGCAAGTCAGCAGGCACAAGTTTGAAATCCGCAGTCGCTTTTATGATTCCTTAACAGCACCCTACTGGCGCGCTTACTGGCGAAAATTGCCAGATCCAAAAGACCCAAATCTATCGCCAGCAGTTGCTAAGGCAATTGAACGCTACAACAGCGCCCGGAAACCTAACTATCTCAACCATTATTTTCGCGCCCGCGTACACGCGCTGCGGTGGGTTGAAGAAAGCATTCGTTCTAAGAACCCAGAAATAGAAAAACCATCTCTTGTCATCGCTGATTTACTGGAATTCACGCTTGGGGTAGATAATGCCGCTCAGGCGGGGATTGACTATCTCCGATTGGATCAGCACGTTAAAGTGACAAACTGGATTGCTACTCACCTAGTCCCGCCTGTCTATCGCGTCCCTCTAGGGCGCACTATTCCTATTAGTGATGTTGTCTCACACGGCAACAATAGGCTCACAGCCACTATCAACCTTGATAGGTACGGTATTAACTATAAAGTTTTCGAGACTAACTGCACGATCGAAAAAGGCAATTTTGTAAGGCTTAGCCGCTGTTCTGACGATCCGCATCGCGGTCAAACATTCGGTCAACTTCTACGCGGTGGAAGTACGTGTGTGGTGGATAATATTGACTGGGAGACTAGACAGATTCAGCTTTCAGTAAGACAAACAAATAAACTAGACCGCTATCAACTCCCCGGTCAGTTTTATAACCAAGAGGAAGATATTTTTTCCTATGCTACTTTAGATGAAAGTCCTTCTGATTTTGTAGCCGGAAAGGTTGACGACAGACTAATAAGTCGTTTGGGAAATCATGTCTGTCAGTGGTTCGATCCTGAGCGTCCTCAGATTCCTCCACAACAGGCTCTAGCAGCACAGGAGCTAGAACAATACCAGAATCTACTGCAGTCCTTGACATTGCCTAACGGACAGAAATTGGCTACCGATCAAGTAGCTGCTGCTGTCAGCGGCTTAACCGCTAGAATTCAACTTTTACAGGGGCCTCCAGGAACTGGCAAAACACAGACAACTGCGATCGCTACTTTTTTAAGAATTTTGGCGCGTTGTTCGATCGGAGATATCGTTCTCATAGCAGCACCTACCCATACGGCTGTAAACAACTTGCTTTTGCGCCTCAATACCCTCTTGCCAATCCTTCAGCAACAGGCAGAGCAATTAGGATTAACAGTACCGCCAATAAAACTTAGCCGAGTTGACCCTAAAGAGGATGAGTCTTTTTTTGAAAAAAATGTTGAATGTTTTCGATCTAAGGGTGATGCGACAAGAGTAAATCAAATGCGCTCAAATGCTGTCTTAGTCATCGGTGGCACAACGAATGCTCTTTTGAAATTATCGCTGGAAATTAAAGGTATCCAAGTACCTATACTAATCGTTGATGAAGCAAGCATGATGGTGTTTCCGCACTTTTTGTCCCTGGCTACATTAGTAAAAAGTGACGGGGAAATCATGCTTGCCGGAGATAATCGGCAGCTCTCACCAATCGTTGCCCATAACTGGGAGCAGGAAGACCGTCCGCCCATTCAATTATACAAGCCTTATGTGAGTGCATATGATGCGGTTAAAAATATTAAACTTACAAAAGTTTCAGATTCAGCTATTCTGAGTTCTGCGTTGAGTCTTAGCCATCGGTTGCCACGGCTTATTAATGATTTTTTAATTTCCCCTCATTACCACCGACTGGATAACATTGAACTAAAAGGAAGAGCGCGGGAGTTAAATAGCGTTTTACACGACGAGTCAAGAGAGCTTTTTCTTGTCCTTCATTCTGAGCGCCAGTCAAGACGCAGCAATCTGCTTGAAGTGCGGATAATTGAGCAAATTATTGCGGAAAGTTGCAGAGAAATAGAAAACAAATCTGTGGCTATTGTCACTCCACACCGAGCGCAGCGAACACTGCTTAAGACTCATTTGAGTAACTACGGCAACTTCATTGATGTAATTGATACTGTTGAAAGCTTGCAAGGTGACGAGCGACCTTATATAATTGTGTCGGGAACAGCCAGCGACCCCTCAGCAATCAGTAAAAATGTGGAATTTATCTTAGACCTCAATCGGTCTAATGTGGCTTTTTCTCGGGCTCAGAAACAACTGATTGTGGTCTGCTCTAAGACGCTGCTAGATCACATTCCAGCCGAATTGGAACATTACGAGGAGACAATGCTTTGGAAGTCTTTGCGAGCTGTGTGTTCGCAGCTCATCGTTACTCGGATTGTTGATGGGCATCAGGTGGAAGTTTTTAGCCCATCGCGGGATATTCTCGAAAAGCTGTCGCGCATTTAAATTGCATATTTCAACTTGTGAGGATTTATCATCTTTAATATTTTATGCGATCGACTCAGCATCGCTGTTGTCAATTTGCGGGTCTAAACTTCTGTAAGGACTTACCCGCCCCCATCAAAGCAATCGGGCTGATTTAATAAAATACATCGCTTCGGGCCTCGCTTTGGAGCCAGAAATCTCGCTTCGGTCAATCAACCTGCCTTCTCTCAGATCGATTTGCAGATTAACCGGGTTTCCTAACTACTGTGGCGTAGGTTTTAAAGACATTGCAGTTAGCTACATTCTGCCAAGTCTCGATTCCAGAATCTCCAACGCCTCAAAAGCCAGTTAATAAATTGTCCATTCAGGGGGCTGGCAGCACCCTCAATCCTTCTGACGATCGCCCCACGCGACTAACAGCTCAGAATGCTTGTACAGTCACGGTTTAATGGCCATAAAACCAATCTCCCACAGCCAGCGCTTAGAATCAGATTCAGCAGCCAAAAACTGTTGCATGAGAGAGTGGAACACTGGCATAACTGCGGTTATCTCTACTTCCGTAACATTCAATGTATAGAGAGTTGAATCAGCACAGCAAGCGAAACCGCCACCTACTGTCGCCTCACTCTCTAACAAATGTCCTCGCACACCCGCTGTGCCCTACCACCCGATAAACGCCATGACTCTCAAAGCTGCCACCAACACCGCCAACTGCAACACCGCTTCTGACCTCAACAGCATTCCGGAACAAACCGCCGATATCAATAGTGTTCCCAGCATCGATATCCTCGCTTTGGCTAACTTCGCCCTCAAAGAATTGCAAGCCGAAATGAAAACTGCCAGCCGCAGCGCTCAAGCAGTAGCGATGCGGATTGCTAAGGAAGTCGAACGGATTTGCCAAAAAAGCGATCGCATCCAAATTTCCGGCGAAGTTGAAGCTTGGCAAATCACCTTGGCGGAGCACCGGTTGCAAAAAACCCTGCAATACTACCGCTTCGGTTCCAAACAAGGCCGCGTCGAACTGCATTCTCACCTCGCGGCGATGGTTTACCGCCATGTTGCTTCCTTCCGATCGAACTTGAACTTCCAAGCTCGCTACAACATGATTGAAGACTTTTTGCAAGGCTTTTACATCGAATCTTTGCGAGCTTTCCGCCGCGAACACCAACTCGATGCCACCTACCAGCCCCGCACGCAGCTAGAATTGGCTGAGTACATGGCTTTTACCGAACACTACGCCAAGCGCCAAATCGGTTTGCCCGGCCGCAACCGCCAGCGCCTGATCGTGTTGCGCGCTCAAGGATTTGCCAAGGGCCAGCCTCCGGAAACTGCGATCGACATTGAAATGGCTGTAGAGTCGGGCAAGGGAGAAGATGCGGAAATGTACAGCCGCTCTCCGGCGCTGCAACAAGTGCGCGAGCAAATGGTATCGGAAACTGTCGATCCGGCTGATGCTGTGCTGCGCGATCGAGTAGTCTCTGAATTGATCGCCTATCTGGAAGCCCAAAATCAGCCGGAATGCGTGGACTACCTAACTTTAAAATTGCAAGACCTTTCGGCTTCGGAAATCGATCGAGTTCTCGGTTTGTCTTCCCGCCAGCGCGACTACTTGCAACAGCGGTTTAAGTACCACGTCGAAAAATTTGCCCGCACTCAAAATTGGAAACTCGTGCACGAATGGCTGGGTGCTGATGTCGATCAAAAGCTAGGGATGACTTCGGACCAATGGGAAGCATTTCGCGCTCAACTGTCGCCCCAAATGCAGCAACTGTTAGAAATGAAGCGGAATCAAGAAAGCGAGAAGGCGATCGCCGCTGCAATCCAATGCACTCCCAAACAAGTCCAAAAACGCTGGGCGCAACTGTTGGAGCTGGCAAGCCAGACTCGCAACAGCAACCAAGCTTAATTGGTACTCGAATATGAATGCAACTGTTTTCTTGAGACTGGAAAATGCGATCGGGTGGGGCATCTGCACAGGACTGCCCGCCCCGGCCCGGGCTCTCTAATCAACAAGCGCTGCTACTAATTTATCGCTGCTTTTTGGCTCATTCAATTTATTAAAACAACATTAATTTTTTTGTATCCGCTCAATAAATCGGGGTAACAGCAAAAAAAGAAGGTTCACAATCTAGGCACAGCATGGTAGAATATGA
>NZ_JAUBTO010000216.1:0-9947 GCF_036702495.1 Microcoleus sp. C2D2
TGGCTTTTCGCTCATCTGACTACATTACCATATTTTTCGGCTCTCTGCGGAACTATTTTTTACCTGAATCCTTACATTGATTTGATTTTGTATTTCTTTTTCTATCACTTCAATTTGCTGAGTAGTTGATTCGGATTGCTCGCTTTGTTGAATAGTTTGCAGTTGTTCTTGTAAATCTTTTATAGGTGCAGAATTTTGCACCTCTTGCTGTACCTCCTGCTGAATGTGTTGTTCGATTATCTGCTGCACTCGCTGCTGTACTTGTTGTTGAGCGCGTTGCAGTGCCGCTTGTGGGTCGCAAGCGTTAGGGGGCAGACTCACTTGAGTTGCTGCGGTAATCTGATTCACCACATTAATAACAGTGTCATGCCCTGGCTTTCCTTTGTCCGCCTTGGCTGCATCTTCTACGATGCCTCCCGCTTTGCCGTTGATAGGTTGAATACCGCCTTGAGCGGTTTGTAAAAAACTTGTCATTTTAATACCCGTAAGAAACGTTGGCTAACCCTTCAATTTTAATCAATCTAGTGTCTAAATTGAAAGCAAAATTTAGATAAAGTTTTGTTGAATTTCTTTTAATATACATTCCCAATCGGTAAAGGTCACTTGACGTAGTAAAAAGAGACGTATTTATTGTGGCCAAAGTTTCTTTGGCTTCGACGTGGGTTGATAGTAGTGTTTTAACAGAACTTGAACTTTTCCACAACTCAAAATAAAACAAGTTATCGTCGCTCCCTCCGAGGGATAACATCGTAGGAGTTTGAATTGCTAAATAATATTTGGTAGCAGGCTGCCATTTTTTTATAAGCAAGCAATTATCTTGAAATGGATCGCTCGGGTTGAGGAGACCAAAATAATTTCCTTGCCAATTTTCTGTAGATCTACCCGAAATTATCTCAAAACTGCTGCCGGTACCTGTACTCAATTTCACCCATTGACTTCCAGATAAGTACCAAGTATCTCTTGTGTAAATATTTGTGTAAATTCTCCCCCCTCCAGTGCGAGGTGCCGGAGGGCTTTGGGTGCCTGATTCAAACACCACCACATTTGCAGGTAGTGTTGGGGTGTTGTAGGCGACAGGTTGAATCCAGGTTAAAGTGTTATTTTGCAGCACTGAGTAATAAAGATTTTTACCTACTGCCACAAATTGTCCTTCCCATTCGGGTACAGGCATTGGCGAACCTGTGGGTAAAACTTTAATTTTACTTTCGTGAATTTGCTCGCCTCGTAAAGCTGAGTGGAAGTAGTTATCAGCCATATTAATTTAGTGCAACTCCATTTAACAGGATTTTATCGCCTTCTCGAACAAAATCACCACCGTCAATAAGGATCGGTAAATTAAAAGGCATTTCTATGTCTTGAAAAAAATACCGCTCAAAGATTTTAATACCTGTGCCAAACAATACGGTGCGCGGTACTGCAACAGATATTACCCCACTGCGCGTTGCAACGATTTCTCCAGGATAATTGACCGAGAAAAAATTGCCAATCTTGACTCGCGCTTCGTGCTGCTCAGCTCCCGCCCGAGCGTGCGCTTCCATATTTACATCTAGGTAGCCGCGCGAAAAGTCAGGCTTGAAAATAAAAATACGATCGCGCTCCGGCTGCAACAAAGGAGCGGTAACTCCAACTCCGTAACTAATGAACCCTTCGGGCAGGAGATGCCCAAAATCAAATTTCCATTCGGCACGGAGCCATGCAACATTTGCGGTTTTTCTCCAAAGTGGCTCGTTCGCGCTTGCTGGTTTGGCGATCGCTTGGCAGGTTCGACAACAAGGGAAGAGATCATCGTTGTTATTTTTGGGCCAAGGTACGTAGCCTCCTATTTTTCTAGTTGCTTTCCACATCGGGGAAAATGAGCCGTACCTAGAAACTGGATGCGCAGGTAAGCGCTTAGCAGCAAATTCAATGCTAGTATCAAATCTAGTTCTAGTTTTTTGGCGAAAAAAAGTCATGGGCAATATTGCAATCCTTACTGAAATCAATTCTACAAATTATTCAAATTTACTGCAAATATATCAACCGACGGCTGGTCATAGCGGGTTTGTTACAGCCCTTGGCCTAACTATTAATCTCAAGTCTATTGCTTCTACTAATTTTCCATATATCCCAGACGACACGCCACCTGACGTTCTGGAACAACTTTTTGAAAATCTTGAAGCAGAAGCCCAATTCAAAGAGTTGCGAATTTTATTAAAAAAAGGCGCAGGATTGTGGATTGAACGCGCTAAAATAAGGCTTTTTAACAAAGAGCCTTACTATGAAGTGGATCTAATGCCTTACCTTACAAAAGCTAATACAATTGATGTAGCTGAAGATTTGAGCTTGGGACTACAAATTAAAGTCGGTGATACCTTAGTAGCAAATGTAGACAGTATTGTAGTTTTCGGAACCGTTATAGAAGAAAAAAAAAATAACGGCAACGAAGAATTAGCGGCACGGATAGAAGCGCTAGAATTAGCGCTAAGCGGAAAGCTAACAAATTTGCCAGCAAACACCTTGCTTGGCAGAAATACAAGTAGTGGAATAGTAGAAACTATCTCTCAAGCTAGTTTTGCAAAACCTGCGGATATTGATACGGCAATATTCAATTTGATTGCGGGCGCTCCGGGGGCGCTCAATACTTTGGATGAATTGGCGCAAGCCTTGGCAGATGACGCTAATTTTGCTACAACAATAACAAATTTGCTGGCACTAAAAGCACCACTTGCAAACCCATCTTTTACGGGATTTACAACACTTGGTGATAACGCAGCTATTAAAATAAAAATTTTGTTTTTCACGTCTCCGTCAACGAGTAATAATACGTTATTACTTAATGGACAATTACCTCCAGTGGATAAAATTGTTGCACTCACAGGATGGCTAAAATGCGCTGATACCGATTACTACCCACCTAGTTTTTATTCTGCCACATTTTTATATACAAATTGGTGGTCGATCTATTCTTGGTCGAACAACTTGTATTTAAATTTGCACCCTAATGCTATTTCAAGAATGGGGAATCAACCAGGAAAAATAATGGTTATGTATACTGCCTAATCGTTGTGGTCGCCATTCAGTGCTGATCAATTATTCCGCTTCGTAATCGAACGATCGCAAGTTCAAATCCCATCGGCTTTGGGTTCGTCAACTTCTATCAGTCGTCTATATTCAGCCTCAGCAACTTTATATTTTGGGCTGCCACCTTTCGATACTCCCCAAACTTCGAGGATTATCTTGGCTTTGCCCCAGCCTTTAGCCTTCAATTGCAGCGCTCGTTCAGCGCGTTCTGATTCAGCGTTCTGTTCAGGTTCGGCTACGGGTTCAGCTAGCTGTTTTTGAACGATTGGCTCTGATTCTTCATCCTCCCCATAAGTCAGTGCTAGAGAGCGTTCCAAGTGTTCGCGAGGGTTGAGAATTTGTTCCGCTTCCTGCTGACGTTGTGCCTGCGAGATGTACGCGCTTGTCGCTATCTCGTCTACAACATCAGCAGTGATTGCGCGGGTTTTGATTACCTCAATCTCCTCTTGCTGCGATAGTTCGCGGGCGATGTTGCCAGCAGTCACAGCGCAAGCTATTGCAGCGCAAAGGCTTAACCCCTGAATAGATTTGTGCCAGCCAACTTTTTTATCGAGGGCTACCAAGGGGGTTAGCCAAAGTACGATCGCAGCTCCCGACAAAATCCACATTTTTAACTGCATAAGAACACCCCCGCACCGATAACAGCAATTGCCAGCCCTGCCAGCAAAATAGCCTGTAAATTATGCACAGAAATTTTGAGCCAGCCACTAACCGAAAAATCTAAGAGCCAGCACAGGCACCACAAAATAAAAACTGCTGCAGCCAAAAATGCGATCGCTTTCGCCGCCATTGGAGACGTGCTCGCTACCCACGCCAGGAGTGAGAAAGCGATGCACCCAGCGACAAAATAGTTTGCCAGATACATCGTTCGCATTATTTTTTGCCTCCTAGTACGGCATCGTAAGGTCTCGGTTGAGGAATTGAGTTAACCGAAGGAGTTACAAACCAATGCAGAAGGCAAGAATAAGGGGTTTTGTGAGAAAGAATGTGGCACTTTTCAATCTTGCTTTGCTCAAATGTAAACCCACTAGCCTTAAAAACTTGGAGCGTTTGCTCTATTTCTTCTTCAGTACCAGCCAACCAGATATATTGCATTAGCTGGCCCCTCCTGTCAGCTTGGCTTTAATCTCATCAATCCGAGTCCTGGCGTCGGAGTCTGCTTTATCAATCCCTAAGCCGAGGCGAGCATAACCAGGGCGCATAGAGTGCAGTTTCTTGGCTAAGCCAGTATCGGCGCGCTTTTTGCCCAGTTCATTTTCTGCAACCGCGCCCTCATACTTGCGGTGCTGCTGATGTACTGTTTTATCGGCCGCTTCAATCTTGGTTAAAGCTTTGTAAGCGCGTTTAGATTGCCTCGCGCCGTCGGTTTTCTCCTTTGCCAATTCCTTCAACTTGCCGGCTTGCTCGCGGTCAAAGTAGCGCGGGTCAGGCACAACGGGAACAGATCGCACACTTGAAAAATTACCGGGAGTGTTTGGGGTAATTACTGCCGCGTCAGTCTGTGCCAACACTTTTGATTTGTCGATCGCGTGGTTGCCGTCGTTCGTGGCTGAAAATTTGGCAGCAGCAGCTTGGCCGCCACCAAATAAGCGGAGTTGTAAGCTCATTTATTTTGTTCCTCCTACTTGAATTGTGATTTTGATGGGCAGTAAACTCGCCCCCCGCAGAATCGGCGCGAGTAGCACAAAAAATCCCACTACCAGAACAAGTAGTGTGATTAATTGGGGAAGGGTTAAGAGGCTTAAAATCCTTGTGTCGCGCGCTTCACACGCCTGGCCGTGGATAACGTTATCCACACTTTCTAACTCTTTCCATCGATCGAGGTTGGCGTTCGTCGCCTGCCGGAGAGCGATCGCACTTTGCCAGGTTTGACGGCGTGCTAGGCTACCAAACTCACGAACTTGATCTCTTGTAAGCCCCAGTTTTGAGGCTTGTTGCTTGAGCAACTCAAGCCTAGGCTGATCGTGTGACATACTAAATATCAGGTAAAAGGAACAGCTACGCATCTTGTCACAGGTGCGTAGCGCGAAGGTCGCTCGGCTTAGGTTGAGCGACCTTTAGTCTGGCAACTTGGTGTATACATTTTTCGCAAAAGTTCTAGCACCATTCATTGCCAAGGTCTTGATGGTATAAAGGTCGAACTCTAGCCAGTGGGGCTCGGTTTCGTACAGAAAGATTTCGGAGGAATCAGAAGGATCTGTTGGGGGTTCAGTTTTGATGTTTCCCACTTTCCACTCTACGAATCCGATCGAGGTAACTGTATCGGATTCAGCAAATCCGACTTGCGAATGTGAGTCGCACTCCTGCAAAATTTCAATCAATTCAGCAACTGTCATTTTTATTCTCGTAATTGAAAAAATGCCCGTCTCTCCGGGCTGTCACGCCAGCAGGTACGCTCAGCGTTTAGCGTCTCGTTCTCTCCGAGATGTCACGCTACTCTCGTCCTTAGCGTCACGCTCCGACCTTGAGGAAGGGGCAGGTTCGATCCCACTATGTGCTACTTTTTGGGTCACTTATCAGCATCAGTAGCCTAGCTCTACGTTCAAAACTCAAAAAGTGTCCAAAATTTCGGACACTTTCACTCACTTATTCATATTCAAAACCCAGGCACCCAGTAAACCAAACCCACCAAAGAGCCCTGCGGCAACGGTAGGTATCAAAGCAGGATGAGGTGCCTTGTAAGGTACTGGAGTCGGAGTCGGAGTCGGAGTCGGAGTCGGAGTGGCAGCCGAATCTAGAAGTGGACTTGGAGTTGGACGATCGCGATCGCTATTCCGATTACGGGT
The DNA here is from genome assembly GCF_036702495.1 of Microcoleus sp. C2D2. Taxonomy (NCBI): domain Bacteria; kingdom Bacillati; phylum Cyanobacteriota; class Cyanophyceae; order Oscillatoriales; family Microcoleaceae; genus Microcoleus; species Microcoleus sp. C2D2. Next base: position 5,847 of record NZ_JAUBTO010000216.1, read on the forward strand.
TCGTTTCTTTTTCTGAGCTTGAGCGGGAACAGAAGTTACCAAGACTGAAGCTCCGACTAAAATCAGCAACAGCGTTTTTCGCCGCGTTATTTTAGAATTAGTCATGTTGGGTAGTGATAGGGGTATCACTATCCTCCCAAAATTCAGTAATCGTGTCAGCCTCCCCGATTAGCAATTGGAGAGGCTGTACTATTTGGTTTTCAAGATTCTGCGAGACCAGCTACCTGCAAGGCTTGCTGCCCGTTATGTATATTACTAAACGCTTCGATCAACTCTTCAACACTGCAATCGTAAGCTCTGCAATACATAGGAATATCAGTCAAAGCAGGATGAGGGACAGTGATACCACGCTCCCATTTGCTGACAACAGATTCAGTAGTACCTAGCTCTACAGCAATTTGTCTTTGAGTTTTCTTAGCTCTTTTCCGAATCCACACAGGGGTTACAAGATTTGCTTGATTTTTTGATTCACTTGCCATAGTATATAAGAGCTAGCTTTTAAAAGCAAGTCTTCATAGACAAGTTTCCAAAAGCTAGTGTTCAGTTACAACAAAAACAGCAGGCCGGTGATTACCGTCCACGGCCTGCCTACAACAACTATAGAGATTTCTTCGACGATCGCTCAATCCATCGCTATATAAGTCCCGAGGGCTTTAGCGGGTTGAACGAGAGGCGAAGTAATCCATTCATACCTCGAATTCCCACCAGACGGGTAATGGTATCAAACCCCCGTCTGCCACCTATACCTCACAATGCAACTCGCGCTAATTTTTTGCGTGGCTTTTAGCCTACCAATTTGTGACAAACCACTACCCCCGGAAGCGGTCGCCGAGACTCTCACTTTATCCAGGAGGTGATGCCTATTCAGCACCGGCAATAACAGCTTTCTCATACACCTAAAATTTTCTCCCTCCTGGCGATCGTCGTCACGGGCGATCGCTCCCTCCTACTCATTACTCCTTACTTATGGATAAAGCCCACCAACATAGACAATCTCCAGGCGATCGAGGGGCCTGCTCCTACATTCGCCGACTCGCAACCCATATGAATAGGAGTGAGAGGTTAGCGATCGCCTTGGTGTTGGTTGAAATGTGCCTTCATGAGGCAGACAAAGCCACTGTTGACTTCATATATATAGAAAATATTGGGGTCACTAGCGGACAATCTTTCCAGAAAAAGCTGAGCGACATACGGCAACTTTGTTTGCGGCTTCCATCAAGATATTTGGCAGAGCTGGCAGTAGCTATCTTACTGCCAGAGATTTCGTTCATACCACCTAACTTATGAAAATAGACAGAATTGGATTTGGTTATGTCAAAAGTCTTGGCAATTATGAAAATTGCAAACTGTGGCTAGAGGCAGATTTGGAGGACTGGGAAGATCCTTCCGAGAGCCTCAACCTTCTCCGCAGCCAAGTTGCCCATGAACTAGACCTACCCGACAAGTGGCACGACCTCAAAGGCAAATTCAACAAACAATTGCAGGCACAAATAGAGGTAGAAGATGCAAACTAAAGTGACCGATTATCCAGCAACACTTGACTTTGATGGTGTCCCCAAAAATGTGCGGTTGCGCTGGGGGCAACTCTTGCCACCAATTATTTACGACAACAAAACAGGTATTTTTTACCAGCTAATCAGAGGGTACTCATACTGCGAGGTACCTGGCCAGATCCTCTCCAATATTGAGGTATCGCCATGAAGCGGGAGGAGTGGAATTGGTACGGAGCTTGGCTCGTGGACTGGTTTACTTGCGATCGAGATGAATCAGGTGGCTGGGTAGCTTTTGACATCTGGGCAAAAGCCTATCGCGAGGCAAATCCAGAGCTTCTGGAAGTAAGCGACTTTGAATTGATCGAGAAACACTACACCAAAGCAATGCAGCCCGTGTTTGACTCTTGGGTTTTCTTTGTTTGGCAATTCTTGCAGTGGCCGATGAGTTGCATTCATCAGATTGTGTGGCGAATTAAGTGGAAATTTTTCGGCGAATTTTAGCATTTTCCTAGTAAACCGGGCGATCGGATTTCTTGAAGTGTGATCGCCTTTTACCCCTCACAAACATCATGGAATATTTTGATTTTGGAACCCCTATCTCATTCGGCTATACAACCCAGTACCTTCCCCAAAAAACCGTGACACGGAGAGACTGGAAAGACTCACACGCCAGCAAATTTATCAAAGCTTTCGAGCGTGCCGATGCCAATGGCAAAAAACTGAGAGTGCCGGCGATCGACAAAGCTTATCACGCGGGCGGAAAACAAATCGGCTGGCTGATTCTTAATGGTGTTCCGTACAAAGAGGCGTTGAAAAATATGCCTCAAATTGATTTGGTAGCCGAAGGCGGAATGTGCAGCACGGTCGAAGAATTTGTCACCAAGTATTTCAAAGGAGATTTAGAGAAAGAGGTTTGGGTTATTGGGTTTCAGTTTTTATCAAAAGTTATCGAAACTTCTGTGGCGCTCGATAGCCACGACATCGAGCATTGGACTTTATGGGAAAAAGAACAGTGTTCTTGGTTGAAGAATGCCAAATGGTGCATTCACCAGGGAAAAAACAAGCGTATTGAAGCCTTTCTCCCCGGAACCAAAACACTTCGCTTAGAAGGCATGAAACCCGGGATTGAGTATTGCCAAATTTGGGAGGTTTCGGAACCGACTTATGACTTTACTGGAATTCCGCTTCCAGTCTGTAGCAGTCTTAGCAGTCCTTACAAACTAATAACAACCGAAACTCCCTCATGCTTAGAACTCTCGAACTCTTCAGCGGAATCGGTGGCCTCCGACTTGGATTTGAATCAGTCGGGGGATTCCAATTCAATCAAGCCGTCGAAATTTCCCCAACCGCAAGAGCTGTTTACAATCGACATTTTGCCAACACCCCAATTTGGGATGACGTGCGAATCTTCCGCGCAACACCAGGGCAATTTGATTGCATTATCGGCGGAAGCCCCTGCCAAGACCTTAGCGGATGTGGCAAAAAGCAAGGACTTGGCGGTGATCGATCTTCCCTCTGGTGGGAAATGTTGCGAATCATCGATGAATGCAGGCCCGCTTTCATCGGCTGGGAAAATGTTGAGGGAGCGCTGCACCGAGGAGCTAGAGAAGTTATTGCCTCTCTCCGAATGGTCGGATACAAAGCTGAGGGCCCAGTCCTTATATCGGCAGCGGAGCTCGGAGCACCGCACCTGCGAAAACGAATCTTTCTGGTTGCCTACCGCAACGACCTATCCCTCGGGAAACGGGGAAATTTCACCGGCTGGGAGGAACAAATTGGAGAGCACCTTGCGATCGCATATTCCTACTCCTCGAGCAAACGATGGCAGCCAGGGGTACAACTCCGGGAAAACTGGTGGCATAAATCTGACGGGATACCTGCTAGCAACACCTCAAAACGCCAACAGTCCGACGTTGCTGGGGAATTTGAAGGGCGATCGGTTGGCGACTCCGAGCGCTCGAGACTTCAAGGGAACCTCGCCCAGCAAGAAGCAGGGAGCCAGTGCGACATTACCAGACAACCTACATCCATTTCTCAAGTCGACTCAATCAGCGAACCCCCAAGTATGGGGCTGGATGATGGGATTCCCGAAATTTTGGTGCGAGTTGGTACTGATGCCCCAGATTGGCTTGCTGGAGTCCGCCGATCGGGATGGTGGGATAGAGAACCCGCGCCCGTCAAAGTCGGCCTTAACGGAAAACGCATTCAAGGGAGACGAGATTCAATCAACCACTACGGAGCTGCTTGCGTCCCCGCGCAAGCCATCCCCCTCGCTCTCCGAATTAGATACTTGTCCGACCTCGCCAACAAAAACTCTGCAAGTTATGACTAGTTCAAAAACCGACGAACACGGCACCCCGCACTTTCTTGCACAAGCAGCCCGCGAGGTATTGGAAACGATCGATCTAGATCCAATGAGCAATCACGCCGCTCAAAAAATCATTCGAGCTCAGAAATTTTACACCAAAGAAGAGGATGGATTGACCAAACCCTGGATTGGGAGGATTTGGCTGAATCCCGCATTTTCGTTAGCTGATGAAGCTGTAGCCAAACTGATTGGGGCTTATGAAGTGGGAATTTGTCCCGAAGCTCTCTTACTGATCAAAGC
>NZ_JAUBTO010000217.1:0-9898 GCF_036702495.1 Microcoleus sp. C2D2
GGGGCGCCCCGCCCGCCCTTTTTGGCCGGGCGGGACGCCCATCCCACAAACTTGTGGAAGTTATTTAATTCTCATTCCTTAGTGTTGCTATGACCCAGAGCTGAATGACGGTGAGTGGTAGAAGTGGATGGCGCGGTGCGATTTTCTCAAGCAGAATGACGATAGCGGCGATAAGTAAGGCACAAATAAGCATCCAAACTGCGCCTATCGGAGGGGGCCCGTTCTGTCAACTCACGATCCCGATGCCAGTGAAGGAGAACGCAGCAGCTAGGATAGCTATCAGCGATAGGCGACGGTAGAATACTACCTCGAACAGTGTTATCAAGATTACTACCAGTCCCAAGGTAAATGAGGCTTGGTTGGCGGCGATCGTCTCAAGTGCCATTGTCTGGGTAACAAAGGCAGCAAACATTAACAGTCCGAGGATTGCGCCGTCACGTACCAACTCTCTGTTCAGGTTGCGAGCGAACGGCGCAAAGACTACTGCTCCGATAGTGAAGCGACTTGCTATTTGCACAAATGGCGAAACGGTACTGATGACTTCTGCGATCGCCACAGGCATCGAGGGCCAGATTAGGCTCGCCACAATCATCAACACAATGCCTTGGAAATGTTCGCTATTTTTGGGAACTGGTGCGGTCATAAGTAGGCGGATTTGACACTCCCCGACTATCAAGGTGCGAGGATTCTTAATTCAGCGACTAACCTTTAAGTGTTGCGTCATGAAAGGCAATATTCAGACCTTTTAACCGTAGAAAACTACCAATTAACGAGCCTGAGCAAGCAGCCACCAAGCGCGGGTCTATCTCCCAAAGCGTACTAGGATATTTACAAGCGAGTTTGGGTATGCCCTACCCTACTTAACAATCCTAAAAGAATAGTTTGTTTTAACTGGTTTAAGGTTTAATTCAACCTCTAGCTGTTTAAAGAGTTTTCGCTGCTCTGCGTCCCCCGGTTTATACCTAAAAGTGTGTCTTAACTGTTTCACGAGGGTATTGCGAATTCAACCTAGACTTTTATAGTCAATCACAAATATAGGAACTTACTGGACTTTTTGAAAGAAGTTTTAAGAAATTAAAGCCGTCCTAGAAGGACAGGGTTTTAAACCCAAATTTTTGATAAATAAGCATCGCTAGGTAAAGGAATGTAAAGCCTGGCAAGGCGGGCACCCCCCTCGCAACTGATTCAAAATGCGGGGTGTACGCTGCTGTAATTACCACCATATTCTCGCCTACCTTAACAAGATTGAGAAATATTGGTATTGGTTAAAAAGTCGAATCCGCAAAAAACTCTCCTCAGTTTGATTGTTTGCGTTCTGGCCATTGAAGATGTCTTATATCATTTCCGGTTACACCGGAATGATGTTGACTGTTGACTGTTGACTGTTGACTGTTGACGCCGTGAACAGTCAACCGTCAACAGTGAACTCGAATTTACTATTCCGATGCTAACGGATTTGATATTACGCTTCGCCTCCTAAGCACCTTGGCGGTTGCTATATCTATATTTATCCCTACTTTTTAGAATTGGTATAACTTTTGTTGCTCCTGGGATCCACGAGCTATTTTGCTATAAAAACTCGGTTTATGAGTAAGTCCTAAATACAAAAAACACCGCTCCTCAAAACAGGAGAACGGTGTATAGGGGGTGTTATGGGTTGTTGTCTGGAATTAAGATTAACAAATCACGATCTGCTGAGGCTATACCTTGTGATGGTTAACAAATTGGCACAAACCTGCACGATCGCCCTAGTAGCGATCGACCGCGAGCGATTAGCCCAACCATTCCACAACAGCATCTTCCTTGGTATTGGTGTGCCGTTCTGGGGTTTCGCGCTCGAATTTCATGTGGATGGCGCGGTTTTGTTCGCCGTCTGCTGCTACTGCAAAAATCGGATAGTCGATTAAGCCGTCTTGGAAAGACATCTGGAAGCGGAAAGTGCCGTCAGCATTGAGTTTAATCGGCTGTCCGCCTACGTAGACGGTGGCGTCGGGCTCGGTGGCGCCGTAGACGATCAGTTCGGCGTCAGCAACTAACCAGAACTGGCGGGGGCGCATCGGGGCGGCGAAGCCAACTCCCGACATACCGACACCCGACATACCGACACCCGACATGGTGAGGCCGGACATACCGACACCCGACATGGTGAAGCCGGACATACCGACACCCGACATGGTGAGGCCGGACATACCGACACCCGACGCGGTGAGGCCGGACATACCGACACCCGACATAGTGAGGCCGGACATGGCGCTTGCCGCCCACATTCCGACGCCGGAGGGGAACACGTAGGAACTGATAGCTTGTTCGTGGATGCCGACTTGCTGGACAGAACCGGCGACGTGCTGCATGGAACCGAAGATAGAACCCGCTACGCGCATGGCTTCGGCAGATTCTGCCATGCCGAAGATTTGTTCGTAGATGGCGTTGTTGCTGCTAAAACCAGCGCCATTGACTGCTTGTGCAATTTTCTTGGCCGGAGGAACCAGTTCGGCGAAGGTTTTTCCAGACAAGTCTTCTTCCCAGTCGAGGGTGATGAATTGATCTTCAATCCAGTCGCTGGGATAGACGGGAGGAACGCGGACTTGGGCCGATCGAGCTAATATCAACCAGCGGCCGTCTGCGCAGCGGTAGCCGATGTCGATCGCGTAGTCCCGATCGCTAACGGGGATTGGCACGTACCATTCCCGCGCCAGTTCGTCGCAGGGATATTCTTGAATGCTGTGCGGGCTTTGAATTTCGAGGTTAACATCTGTAACGTCGTAGATCCGCAGGGCTAGTTGCTGTCCTCCTTGGCGACGCAATTCTTCTTTGCGATCGTTGGGAATATCCCAGTAAGTGTAGGCCCATTCTGGGTCGCGGGGCATTAAAACAACCCGGCTTTCGCCGTAGCCGTTGGGCAAATCTGCTAAACCTTCATCTACAGACGACAGAGAACCACCTGTTCTATCTTCTTGACCGAGTTCAAACTTTGCTGCTTCCACTGCTTCTTGTGCCTCTAGTTTGCGAGATGGACTGTATGAAAATTTGGTGCGCTGAATTTCTTGAATTGATGCCAGGAGTTGCGATTTCCGCATCCGGCTGTAGCGAGAGACTCCACATTCGCTAGCAACTCTGCGGAGTTGTCGCAAAGTCATCTCTTCTAATGGTGGGCGTTCTTTTGCCATGAGTTTGTTCTCCACTAATTTGGGATGGCGGGTTAGATTTTTCCTCTCAACACAAATGTGTTGACTTTTTGAGTTAGAAACTCTTTTAAAGGCCAATATTATCGAGCTTCCAAATCTCTCCAACCTTTGAAGCCTTGCTTGTTTTTAGCTTGTCTTTTCCCCAATGCGATCGGGGGTTTTGACTTCTTGGCTTCTGCGCGCACCGTCCGATCTAAATAAAACTTTTCTGTCGATTCTTGATTCACAAGATCGATTTTGTGAGTGCGATCGGTGCTGCTAGCAACGCTGTGCTGGCAGCACACGCGCTATTCGACTCCCAGAGCTGCTTAGCTTAATCCAAGCATTTCTTTGGGATCGCTTTGTCATGACTTAATGTTGCAGACAAGTTGCGATCGGGTCAAGGGGTCTTTTGCCTCAATCATGGGTACTTATACGCATTTTCGTGATTTTGGGGATCAATATGTCAGGGAATCTTGACATTTGCGAGATTTGGGGGATCGGTGCGGTCGCGAATGTCAGGATTTGATGACATATGGCGATAGGGGCTTTTGATGGGTTTGGAGGGTGGGGGCGATCGTTTAGAATAGATATGTCAGTCCTGGATGTACTCCGACCTTAATAACCGGGTTTTTACCGAATCTGCGATGCTCTAACGAAGTATTTTCGTAAAAAACCCGGTTTCTGGGTCTTGATGCGTAAGCCTTATATGTCTTTGGGAATATGACAAACTGCAAGACTTTCAGCAGAAAATTTACTTACCGCAAATAGCCCTTAGCTATCAACTAATATGGCAACAAATATCAACAACAAAACAGCCGAATGTTTTATCCGAGAAATGGATGCAGCTTTAGATATTGGCGATTGGCAAACTGCCCAGGAGATTTCCATAGAAGCGGCGCGTCATTACCCGGATAATCGAGAAATTTATCGGTATGCTTACATTCTCGCTCCGTCAAAAGTTACCGTTAGTCCAAGCGATCCAGAAAAGCGTAAAAATATTCAAGCCAGTCGCCAGTGGATGAGAAAAAACTGGCAAAAATATCGCGGTAACTGGGTAGCAGTAAAAGCGGGTGAATTATTAGCGACAGCCAAATCTTTTGATGAATTGGTTGTACAGCTAGAAAAGACACAGGGTACATTGTTAACGGTCATTCATTAATGAGTTTACTGCTATTTCCAGATGGAGAGTATTTTGCTATCGGAGCGATTAATTACGCTTATCGTCCCGCCATTACCAGCGATACAACAAATCGAATCATCATTGTTGTTTATGTCGAAGATAGTATCACAGAAGCCGTTCTTGATACTGGTGCGCCCTACCCAATAATCTCACCAAAAGTTGCCAAACAAGCTGGTTTAGATAGAGTAGAGCCGCTAGAGAGAAAAACAATGTTAGTAAGAGGAATGCGGCTAGAAGGGAGTATTATTCGCTTGAACATAACTTTACCTGCTGATGAGGGAGAGGATTTAACAGTGGATGCTACAGCTTTTATTCCTGATGTTGAGGAATACTGGGGAGATTTTCCTTGTTTTATCGGTCAAATCGGTTTTTTGGAAAGGATTCGTTATGCTGTCGATCCGGCTACTGATACATTTTATTTTGGTACGCTTTAAGAGTAAACTAAATAGAGAAATTGGAAGAACTGACTATATATTTTTCGGCAAATAGGGTAAAAACTATTGTTTAAAAACGATGGGGAGTTTCACAAAAAGCTATTATTGAGTTTGATCGGCCTTGGCAGATTATTGAATTTGCTGTATTCGGTTCTGTACAATAGGTAATAGCCTATGCGCGAGACTGCACAGTATGCTCAACAACACCATTACCCTTCCTCAAACCTTCAAAGTAACTCACGAACAGTTCCAGCAAATTGCTGCCGTCAACCGTGACTTAAGGCTAGAGAGAACTGCTACAGGAGAATTAATCGTGATGCCGCCCACTGGAAGCGAAACAGGCAATCGAAACCTAGATATTTCAGGACAACTCTGGCAGTGGAATCGCCAAACCAAGCTGGGAATAGCATTTGACTCTTCTAGCGGTTTTCAACTGCCCAATGGTGCCGATCGCTCCCCAGATGCCTCCTGGGTTAAATTAGAACGGTGGCAAACTCTCACACCCAAACAACAACAAGGTTTCGCTCCCCTCTGTCCAGACTTCGTTGTAGAATTGCGTTCTAAGTCTGACAACCTGGAACCATTGCGGGAAAAAATGCGGGAATACATGGCAAATCGAGCAAGTTTGGGGTGGTTAATCGATCGCAAAAATAAGAAAGTCGAAATATACAGACAAAATCAGGATGTGGAAATATTAAATAATCCCAGCACTTTGTCAGGGGAAGATGTGTTACCGGGATTTGTCTTAGATTTAACAGATGTTTGGTAGTGACACCGAAAGATTCACCAACAGCAATATAATAAATTAAAGCAGTACGTCAATCCCAAATCTCAAATCCCATGCCCCTAACGCTTTACAACAGCTTGACCCGTCGCGAATCACCTTTTGAACCCCTCGAACCCCCAAAAGTGCGGATGTATTGCTGTGGCGTTACGGTGTACGACTACTGCCACGTCGGCCATGCGCGCGCTTACATAGTTTGGGACATGGTGCGGCGCTATCTGATGTGGCGGGGATACGATGTCCGCTACGTGCAGAATTTTACAGATATTGACGACAAAATTCTCGATCGCGCCCGCGAAACGAATTCCACAATGGAAGCCGTGGCGGAACGCTTCATCCATGAATATTTCGTAGATATGGACAAGCTGAATATTCTCAGGGCCGATGAATATCCCCGCGCCACCCATACAATGGACGGCATTAAACGGCTGATTCACGAATTAGAAAATAAAGGTTATGCCTATGCTTCCAGCGGCGACGTTTACTACAACGTGAGGCAGTTTGCCGATTACGGAAAACTTTCCGGCCGCAAGTTGGAAGAAATGCAGGCCGGGGCTAGCGGTAGATTGGAAACCGCAGAAATAGAAGCTCAAAAAAAGCAAGATTCCTCTGATTTTGCCCTGTGGAAAAGTGCTAAACCGGGAGAACCTGCTTGGGATTCATCTTGGGGAAAAGGTCGCCCCGGATGGCACATCGAATGTTCGGCGATGGTGCGCGATTGCTTGGGCGAAACAATTGACATTCACTGCGGCGGTTCCGATTTAACTTTTCCGCACCACGAAAACGAAATTGCTCAATCTGAAGCCGCGACTGGCAAGTCACTTGCTAATTATTGGATGCACAATGCTTTTGTGACTGTCAACGGCAAAAAGATGTCGAAATCTTTGCACAATTTTATTACAATTCGCGATTTGTTGGATGGGAATTGGTCGGGTGATTTGGAATCTCACCCCCCCCAGCCCCCCCTTGGTAAGGAGGGGAGTAAGAATGAATCTCACCCCCCCCAGCCGCCGCTTGGTAAGGAGGGGAGTAATAAGGAAGGAAGCCAGAAGTCAAAAGCGGTAGAACCGATGGCGGTGAGGCTGTTTGTGTTCATGGCGCAGTACCGCAGTCAAATTGATTTTACCGAAGAGGCGATCGCCTCCGCTAAAAATGGCTGGCACACTCTTAAGGAAGGCTTACTTTTTGGCAGTCAACACGGCTCTAAACTGGGTTGGGAGGTTGAGAAAATTGATAAACTGACTGGAGAAGATAACATATTAGTCCAGCAATTTCAAGCAGCTATGGATAATGATTTAAATACTCCCGCTGCTTTGACTGTGCTGTTTGAATTAGCCAAGGAATTGGGCAAGGAAGGCAATGTTTTAGTACATCAAGGCAAAACAGAAATTTCGCCGGAATTGTTGCAGCAAAAATGGGTAACTTTGGTAACTTTGGCGGAGGTTTTGGGTTTAGAAGTTGAGCCGGAAAGTGATAGCAATGATGCGGCTGGCGGTTTGAGTGATGGGGAAATTGACGCGATGATTCAGCAGCGGAAAGATGCCCGAAAAGCTAAGAATTTCGCCGAGGGCGATCGCATTCGCAACGAACTCAAGGATCGGGGCATTACTCTGATCGATCAAAAAGATGGTACAACAATTTGGCACCGCAGTTGAAATTTAGAGTTTTTTAACCGCAGATAAACGCGGATGAACGCAGATAAAATTCCATCCGCGTTCATCTGTGTTCATCTGCTGATATCTGCGGTTAAAAACTCCCATTGACAAACTCCGCAACAGCCGCCACAAATTCTGCCGTTGATTCGTAGGGCAAAACATTCCGCAGTTGAAATTTAGAGTTTTTTAACCGCAGATGAACGCGGATGAACGCAGATGAAATTCCATCCGCGTTCATCTGTGTTCATCTGCTAATATCTGCGGTTAAAAACTCCCATTGACAAACTCCGCAACAGCCGCGACAAATTCTGCCGTTGATTCGTAGGGCAAAACATTCCGCCCCGGTATCAATAAACCTTCCGCATTGGGAAAGTTAGCCAAATATTGCGCTAATCTTTCATCCGGTTTCTCTTCCTTACCCGCTTGACTGATGCTTGAGGCTTTTTCTCCCATCACAACGAGTGCGGGCCGATCGAACTTTTGAATCGTGCTACTATAATCCTGGCGCCAAAACCCCGCTAAAAACGAGAAAACCGCGTGACGGCTGTCAGGATTTGCCGCCCCAGCCTGCAAAGCATCCAACCATTCGCTGTCAACTTTAGCAGCATCACCAAACAGTTGTTTCACAGAAAAAGATCGCAAAAATTCAGCGCGTCTGGCGTAGCGATAAAAAGCGTTTCCCAAGGGAGAATCTAACAAATTCCAGACAATTCTTTGCTGTCTTTTTGTCGAATGTTTGTTCATGACAGCCCAAGCGGGAGGCCCGGCGAGAACTAAGCCACCAATTAAATTTGAGCCGCTTTCCTGCTGCATTTTTGCTAAAGCCAAGGCTGCAGACAGTAAAGCACCTTGCACGAGTACGATCGCAGGTTTTTGCACTACAGTTTCCAAGAAATACTGCAACTGTGCAGCCCAATCGTCAGGATAGCAAGCCACAGCAGGCATTTCGCAATCGCCGCAGCCCAAAAAGTCGGGATTGTAAATCGGATTACTGTTCCCTGCTTTGTACCAACTCTCACAAAATCTCTGCCAAAAAACTCTTGACAAACCCACGCCTATCGGATGGATTAATAACAAAGGGATGCTCTCTTCTGTCCCAATAGTTGGGTTATAAACATCATAAGCACAGCGATAATTTTGCCATTCGTAAAACAGCGTTGGTGATTTTATAGACGAAATCGTGGATAAATCTTGGGTTGAATAGGACGGTTGCATATTATTTTTTGGTGCCGATGTTACTTTTTATTATAATATAAGTAGGGGCGGGTTTTACCCGAAATATATTTGGCAACTGAGAATATAAATAAACCCGCCCGGCGGGAGGACATAAGCGCAAATACAAACCTTGATTACTTAATCATGTCAGAACAACGGATAACTATTTCTTTACCTAACTTGCTGCTGATTGTAGGATCGTCCTTGCTGCTAGTGCTGCTGTGGCAATTGCGCAGCCTGCTAGTAATTCTGATGATATCAGTCGTGCTGGCTGCTTCGATCGTCCCGATCGTTAATTGGGCGCAAACGATGCGGGTTCCCCGCTGGCTGGCGGTGATTATGGTTTATTTAACTCTCATCGGCGGATTTACCGGGACGGTAGTGTTAATCGGCCCCACGGTAATCGAACAAATAGAGTTACTGCTGCGGCAGTTACCAGTTTATGTCGAAAGTTTGCGAACTGTGGCAACTAATGTATTGAGTCGGTTGAGCGACGATGCCCCAACCTTGGTGGGTCAGTTGGTGGACACTCAATCGCTGACTAATTGGCTGATTCGATCGAGCCAACAACTGGTTTTGCGATCGTACAGTTTAACGAGAGGCATTCTAGGCGGTTTCTTCAGCCTAGTTTTAGCCTTATTTATTTCCGGTTACATGGTTGCCGACAGCGACACATTAATTAAAAGTTTGGTGCAGTTTTTCCCGAAACCTTGGGATGCAAAATTAGCCGCACAAGCGACGCCAATCGGTCAAAGAATGGGGAGTTATATTCGCGGGCGAGTGTTAGTTTCGGGCATTTTAGGGATATTTATTACCACAGGTTTGAGCATTTTGGGAATGCCGGAATTTGCTTTAGGCTTGGGTGCGATCGCCGGTGTTACCAACTTGATTCCCTTCATCGGGCCAGTTTTGGGAGCAGTACCAGCATTAATCGTAGCCTTTGCTAAAGGCGGTTGGCTATTTGTGTGGGTATTGCTGTTATTTGTAATCATCCAGAATTTGGAAACCTACGTCCTCGATCCCTTGCTGGTTGGTTCATCAGTTGGGGTGCATCCTTTATATCAATTGCTGTCTGTCTTGGGAGGCGTTCAAGTATTGGGAATTATCGGAGCAGTAATTGTACCGCCTTGGTTTGCGGGAGTGGCAGCTTTGATTGAGAACTTATATTTAAAACCGAAGCTGAGGAGCGAACACCGAGAGGCAATAGATCGGGCTAAAAATAATTCTGACTTGCCACCTATTACACCTTCAGCGTGACAGCAGCTTACGCCTTGAGAATTCAACACAGTAGACTCCAATTGCCAGCATTCGATCGCCTCTGGGGAAATTATCTGCGTTTATCCGTGTTTATCTGCCTGACATCTGCGGTTGACTATCAATCAAAGATTCATCAGAGAAATGGGTTGAAACCCCGTCCTTTTAGGACGGCTTTACAAAAAGACTAAGATAGGATTCACCATATC
>NZ_JAUBTO010000218.1:0-9770 GCF_036702495.1 Microcoleus sp. C2D2
GTAAAGTTGAAAAAGTTACCGATGCTGAAAGCAAAGTAACTGAGTACAGGTACGATGGTAACGGCAATCAAATTGCCGTTATCGATGCCCGCACCAATAAAACCGAATACCGCTACGATAGTAAAGGTCAGCTTGTTGAAACGATTTATCCCGACTATACTCTCAGCGATCCCGCTGACAATCCCCGTACAATTAACATTTACGATAAGGGCGGACGTTTGCGGGCAACTATCGACCCAGACAAGCACGCAACTCACTACAATTACGACGATGCGGGGCGGTTAGTTGAAACGATTTATGCGGATAAAACCGATACGCTGGCTCAGTTGGTAAGTGCGATCGCGCCCGGTAAAACTCCTGCTACAATTGATTGGACGCAGGTAATTTATCCTGACATTGCACCTAATTTCTTGTCTGACAATCCTCGCAGCAAAACTGAATATTACAAAAATGGTGATGTCAAAGCTGAAATCGACGAAAGGGGAAATCGTACCGAATACCGCTACGATAATAACGGTCGGTTAGTAGAGGTTATTTATCCCGACGACACTCCGGATAAGTCGGATGACAATCCTCGAACAAAGACAGAATACGATAACTCGGGACGGACTGTCGCTACTATCGATGCTTTAGGTTGGATAACTCGTTACGAGTACGATAATTTGGGACGGTTGGTGAAGACTGTTTATCCCGATACTACTCCCAACAATCAATTAGACAATCCAACTTCCCAGACTGAATACGACTCTTTGGGACGCCGCATTTCTGCTACCGATGCTGCTGGAAAAACAGTCAAATACGAATACGATGATTTGGGTAGATTGACTGCTGTCGTGCAGACTTTGAACCAAGCTGGAACCAATCCAATTAATTTGAGAACCGAGTACGGTTACGATGAAGCTGGGCGGTTGATTTTGCAGAAGGATGCTGAAACCCAACCGACTGAATTCGAGTACGATAAAAACGGTCGTCGGGTAGCCGTAGAGTTACCGCTAACTCAAAGGTCGGTTACTACTTACGATGAGGTAGGAAATGTTAAGACGGTAACTGATTTTAACGGCAATACTGTTACCTACGGTTACGATGCTGAAAATCGTTTGACTTCCAAGCAGTTTGCTGCTGGTAGCGGTGAATCTCCGGTTACTTTTACTTACACGAGTGGCGGACAACTTAAGACTGTTGATGATGCCAGGGGGACGACTACTTTTAATTACGACGAATTGGGCAGGTTGGTATCGAGAATTGACCCGGATGACCCTTATTTGGCAAGCGGGGCGACGATTGAGTATGAGTACGATAATGCGGGAAATCGTACTGAAGTAAGGACTCCGAATGGGGTGACGACTTACGAGTATGACGAGCAAAATCGCTTGGAGAAAGTGATTGACCCGGATTTAGCTGAAACGAAATATTTCTACGATGCGGGGGGGAATTTAGAGCGAACTGAATTACCGAATGAAGTGGTTGAAACTCGGAAGTACGATGAGTTGAATCGGTTGAAGTTGTTGCAGTATCAAAAAAATAAGGTGCCGCTTCAAAGCTTTGATTATACGTTAGATCCTGTCGGGCATCGCAAGGTTGTTACGGAACAAAACGGGCGCCAGGTTGAGTATGAATATGATGATTTGTATCGCTTGACAAAAGAGACAATCTTTGCAGGGGGAGGTATTGAGAGGACGGTTAGTTACGGTTACGATGCTGTGGGGAATCGGTTGACGAAGACTGATTCTCTTGGTGGGGTGACGAGTTATACCTACGACGATAATGACAGGTTGAAGACGGAGGAATTGTGGCAGAATGGAATGCTTGTTGGCAGCATTAAGTACGGGTACGATGATAATGGGAATACTAAAACTCGAACTAAGAAAGATGCTGCGGGTGTTGGTGAAACCGTAACTTACGATTGGAATCAAGAGAATCGTTTGGTTGGGGTACAAAGCTCTAATGGGGATGCGATTTCTTACAGTTACGATACGGATGGAGTGAGGGTAAGTAAGACTGTTAATGGGGTGACTACTGAGTTTTTGGTTGATAAGAATCGGGATTATGCTCAGGTTTTGGAGGAGAGTGTTAATAATGTTTTGAGTGCTAGTTATGTGTATGGGTTGGATTTGATTAGTCAGGAGAGGGGGAGTGCTGATTCGTTCTATTTGGTGGATGGGTTGGGCAGTACGAGGGGGTTGACTGATGGGAGTGGGAATGTTACTGATAGTTATAGTTATGATGCGTTTGGGAATGCGATCGCGTCTTCTGGTAATGTAGAAAATGACTACTTGTTTGCAGGAGAACAATTTGATGAGGATTTAGAGCAATATTATTTGAGACAGCGGTATTACAACCAAAATAGTGGGCGGTTTACGAGACGGGATACTTATGAAGGTAGCTTTGAAGATCCGATGTCGCTGCATAAGTATCTTTATGGCAATGCTAATCCAGTCACGTATACTGACCCTACTGGTTTGTTTAGTGCGGGTGAGGCTCAAGCGGCTGCGGATATTGCTAACACTTTAGCTGGCATACAGTGGGAGAGTGGACAGTATCTCATCGGAGCTACTTTAAATGATGGTGAATATGCTATTAGTGATATTCTTAAAGTTGTTGCTACGGGATTAGCGAGTCCTGCTGCTTTTTGGCTTATTAATAAAGCTTTAAGTCGTTTAATTTCAAAACTTCGTCCTACTGCAAATTCCTTTGCTAAATTTGCAGAAGAAGTTGAAGAAGCATGGCATCCAGGTTCTAGCAGTAATTCTCTTGAGGGGTTTTTAAAACATTACAATAAACACTATGAGCGAGTAAATGCAACAGATCCAGAACAATATTTGAGAAAAGCCCTTGAATTCAAGAGGACAGCAAAAAAAGGAGTTAAACCTATGCCTGTATCGGGAGCAACACCGGGCGTTAAAAGGTATTCAAAAAATGGTAGATTTATAGATTTAGAGCCAGGTGGTCGCATCATATCTTTTGGATCGACTGATGATTGGGATAATTACTATTAATCAAAATATATGCTTCTTTGACAGGAGGTGTATTAAAGTTTAAAATCAATACTGTGTTGTACTTTTGCATTTAAAGTTTCGCTTAACTAAAGTAATAATGGAGAAAACAGATGATTCATGAATTTTTTCTAATCCGAGAAGAGTTTGACTATAACCAATATGCAGATACTGATTATCTAAACAACTACATTCGCAAACAATCTAATGTCAAACTTCACGATGATTTTGTTCAATACATCTGGGACACATTACAATGGATACCTAGTTTTAACCCAGAAACACCTCAAATAACTAAAATCTATGGATTAAATTATTATGGAATAACAATAATCAATAAAGAAGGCTCGAAAATGTTTCATCATGTAATGGAATCCTGGGCAAATTTATTTTCAAAAGCTCCTACTAAATTCAATTTAACTGGTTCATGGGTAGAAGATATCGATAATCAAGGATTAGAGACGAAAGGAAACTACCAAAATATTGAGTTCCAAAGAGATATATTAGTTAATAAATTAAAAACTTTGGCTACTTATGCTAATCAAGCAACTAGGGGTGAGTATTTTATTCTTCATTGGGGAATATAATACTTCTCGGTTGTTTCTATTATTCTGAGGAATGTTTATCTAGTTTCCCCGAACCCAGCGATTACTTTGGTATCCTGGATCGTCCCACAAGTAAGAATATGGAGTATGACTACGACTCCGAAGGTAAAACCATTGCTAGCAGAACCTCCCAAGGTAACAATCAATCGATGAGTTATGATTCCTTGGGACGGGTTACATCAATGACCGACCCATTGGGAAATATAACTTCCTATCGCTACGAATTGCCGCCAACATCCGGTCAAAATAACAATTCAACTGCATCGTCTGTTGGTTCAGTTGTAACTCGCATTGATGAAATTACCTTACCCGACAATACACCAAATAACAGCAGCGACAATCCCAAAGTCATCAAAAAATACGACTCTGCCAATAACTTGATTGTAGAAGTTTCGACTACTGGATTAGAAACCCGCTATATCTACGATGAGTTAGGTCGTCTAGCAGAAACAATTCTACCGGATTTGACGCCCCTGACTTGGGATGACAACAAGAGAGTCAAAACGGAATACTCAGCAGCCAGTCGTATCAAAACTCAAACAGATATTTACGGCAATAATGAGGCGTATTTTTACAACGACATCGGTCAACTAATTCGTTCAAAAGATGTTCTTGGTAATTACACCACTTACAAATACAACTCAGGCGGACAAGTTGAGTCAGTAACTGATGATTCCAAAAATCATACAACTCGCTATGTTTACGATGAATTCGCGCGAATTAAAGAAACAATCTTTTTTGACAATTCTAGCTTATCGCTGACCTACGACGAACAAGGACGGGTTAAAACCGAGACTAATGAACTCAACCAAACCACCACTTACGAATACGATGCTTACGGCCAAATCCAAGCGGTTATTAATGCCCTGAACGAACGCACGGAGTTTGAATACGACAAGCGTCGCAATTTAGTTTGAGTTACCGATGCACTCAATCACAGCATCCGTTATAAATACGATGAATAGGGACAGAAAGTTGAAACAACTTTCCATAATGGCGATAAAATCTTGATGGGTTACGACGATTTTGGTCGCATCATCAGCGTCACCGATGAGAATTTACACGCAACTAAATACGCTTACGACAATCTCAGTCTGTTAACGGAAGTTGAGGAAGCAAATAAAGCTAAAACTCTATACACCTACGACAATTTGGCAAGATTAACCGAGATTACAGATGCCAACAAAAACGTCACCAAATTTGAATACGATGACTTTTTCCGCCCAAAAGCAACCATTCTGCCAATGGGACAGCGGAATCAAACAGTCTACGATAAATTCGGGCAAATCCTTAGCGAAACTGATTTTAACGGATCCACGATTAACTATACCTACGACACCCTCGGACGTTTAGACACAAAAACATTCACAGACCCCAGAATCTCGCCCGTTTCTTATACCTATGACCCTGTTACGTCGCAATTGCGGACTGTCAAAGATGGACGCGGTGTAACGCAATACGCTTACGATACTCGCGACCGATTAGAAACAACTACCACGCCTGACTTGAAAACCGTCGGTTACGGCTATGACTTGTTAAATAATATTACTTCGTTGACAACTGGGGCGGGAACCACTACCTACGGTTACGACCAACTCAATCGCTTGGATACAGTCAAGGAGGGAGAGCGCACTTTAGCAGATTACGATTACGATAAAGTTGGTAACTTCATTCAGACTAAACTTGCGAACGGTTCGGTAGAATCGCGCCAATACGATACCCGTGACCGATTAACTGAGTTAACAACTAAAAACGTCACGGGTACTCCTTTCTCTGGTTTTAAGTACACTCTTGATGCTGTTGGCAATCGCAAGCAGGTTGAAGAATATAACGGTCGCACTGTCGATTACACCTACGATGAACTCAATCGGTTGACGGAGGAAAAGATTGCTGATGCTGCTGTCGGAAATCGGACTCTTGGCTATGGCTATGACTTGGTGGGGAATCGCTTGACCAAAACTGATACTTTAGAAGGGCCAACTACCTATAATTACGATAAGAACAATCGCCTCTATAGTACAACGCAAGGTCCGAAGGTAACAGACTTTACCTACGATAAGAATGGTTCCCTAAAAACTCGGTGGTCGGGAACTGAGACTGTTACTTATGACTGGATTAATGATGGTGAGAATCGCTTGGTTGGGGTGAACAACGGTACGTCTGGCTCGGGCTCGCAGTTTGTCTACGATGCTTTTGGTAGCAGGGTCGCAGCTATTAATAATGGGGTCAGGACGAATTATTTGACGGCTCCAATTTGGAGTTTACCTGAGGTCTTGATGGAGTACGATGCGACGGGAGCGGTTAAGGCTGATTATACTCAGGGTGTGGGATTGGTCAGGTCGCGTCATGATGGTAGGGAAGGGTTTGTTCACACTGATGGATTGGGTTCTACTAGAGCAATTACGGATAATGTTGGTTTGGTAACTGACCGCTATACTTATGATGCTTTTGGAGGATTGTTAAACCAAACTGGGACTTTTAGTAATTCTTTCCAGTTTGCGGGGGAACAGCGGGATAGTGCTACTGGATTGGATTATTTACGAGCAAGGTATTATGACCCTAGTTTGGGAAGGTTTATTTCTAAGGATGCTTTCCCTGGGTATTTAGATGACCCGATGAGTCAGCACGATTATCAATATGCTCATGCTAATCCGGTTAGCAATACTGACCCCAGCGGCTATTTCACGATGGGCGATGTGATGGCTACGCTGAGTACAATGTCTTCACTAGCTGCGATTGGTGGTGTTAGTTTCGGTACGGGATATATCGCTGGTGCGGTTGCGAATGGGGCTAGCGGTGAAGAAGTTTTAGGAATGTTTGGAGAATGGGGTGCGGGTTTTGCCAACGGTGTATCTAGTGGTTATTTAACTGATGTTTATGAATACTCTAGTGGGAATAAGATTGAACCGAATCATGCGATGCTCTACAATGCTGGAAATGTGGCTGGGATTGGGGTTTCTTTTCTAACTGGGATGAAGGCTACTACTTGGGCTACTACTGCGATGGGGCCTTTGAAGTGGGTAGGTGTTGGGCTAGGTGCGGTAGATACGGCATTCAATGGTTATGGTGCAGCGATTGCTACTAATAATCTTAATCAGAGTTGGCAAAATAATGGTAAGTTTGAGATTGAGGATGCTTGGAATCTGACGGCTTACGTGCCTTTTGGTATAGCGGCGATTAAGGGTATTAAGGGTTTATTGGGTGCTAGTAATTTACCTAAAAATGGTATTCAGGATGTTAATGATGCCCTGAAAGATACTCAACAGGCGGTCACAAAAGCGGGGAATTGTTTTGTTGCTGGTACGGAGATTCTGACTACGGAGGGGATTAAGAATATTGAGGATATTCAGGTTGGGGATTGGGTGATTGCTGATGACCCTACTACTCCTGGGGGGATTGAAGTGAAGGAGGTTTTGGATACTTTTGTGCGGGAAACTGATGCACTGGTTGACCTTTATGTGGATGGGGAGGTGATTTCTACTACGGGTGAGCATCCTTTCTGGGTGTCGGATAAAGGGTGGGTTGAGGCGAAGGATTTAGTTGTTGGAGCGTTGTTGCAGACGGAAGATGGTAGGATTGTTGATGTCGATCGGGTTGAGAAACGGGAAGGTAAGTTTGAGGTTTACAACTTCAAGGTTGAAGATTTCTATACTTATTTTGTCTCCGATTTGGGGATTTTGGTTCATAATGCTGACTATAATAAAGTCTTGAGGAGATACATTGGTGGCCCTCCTGCTGGTATGACAGACCCACACGCCCATCACATTTTGTACAAGAAAGGGAGAGGTGCAGTTCAACAAGCATTAGTTAAAGAAGGGCAAGATATTTTGATAAAACATGGCATAGATCCGATTTTGGGACCTGAGAACCTTACCTGGGCACCAAATCGAGTTCCAGGGCAACACGCAACTAAACCACTGCAAGATATTGTTGATAGGCTTAAAGCTGTTGATGCTGCTGGTGGAGGCTATGATGATATTGTCGAAGTTCTCCAGGAACATGGAGACATTGCAGCAAGGAGGTAATAGCAATGGCTGAAAAAACATTTGTTAAGGATATGTGGGATACAATTCGACAGGGAGACTTGAATCGAGTTGTGGCTTTAATTGAAGCAGATAGAGAGCGTTTACACATGACAACTGTGTTTGGTACTTGGCTGCAGTTTGCCGCAAGTCATGGAAAGTTAGAAATTGTCAAATATCTCGTTTCGCAAGGATTAGATGTCAACGCACGCAGCGAGTCTGGTAGTAGTGGATATACTACACCAATAAATGCAGCAGCCTCTAAGGGACATCTTGAAGTAGTTCGATATTTGCTCTCTTGCGGAGCAATTCTTGATGTCAGCAGAGGCGGACAGGAAAATCCCTTATTTGGAGCAGCCCTTAAAGGATATGCAGAAGTTGCCAAACTGTTGATTGAAAGTGGAATCGATGTGAAGATTAAGTACAATACAAAAACCATGAAAAACATGGATGCGCTCGCGCTGGCTTATGAATCGGGACAAGCTGAAGCGGTTAAAGTTTTGAGGCCTTATTCCCTCGGCGAACCAGTATTTTGGTCTCGCACGTGTTATTATGCTCCTGTTGTTGACGATTGCTATGTTTTTCAGGGCTGGAAAATTTTCGATCTCCAAGGAAATAGACTAGGCATATACGACTCAAATGCAAAAACTCGAATCAAGGATTAAAAAATGTTTTCTATTAGTTTTATTCAAGACTCCCTCCAACGCCAAGGAAATAATATACAAGTTGGCGAAATAATTATTGGCGGATTTAGAGAGTTCTTTCACTCATCCTTGTCTTATTGGAATCAACAGCAATATTTAAACCAATGGAGAACTGGAATTAATAGAATATGTATGGGCGAAGTAAATTCATCTCTGATTACAGATATGTATGACCCAAATTCATCTAATATCGTCCAGTGGTGGGTTTTACGTTGTGATAAAGATCTAGTCCGTGTCCGTAATGAACTCCTATTTTTAGGAAATTTAAAGCAGCCCTTTATCGAAGCAGATATTTACAACTATATTGAAGAGCGACCAGCAGTAAATAAGAAGGGTAAAAAAATATCAGAATGGGAAGTAAATATATCTGATTTACATGATTTTTGTTTAAAAAATTCCGAGAATAATCGGTAAATAAGTGCGACATATTCAGCACAAACTAACTTTTCCTTACCCTGTAAAAAAGCGATTCAGATAGTATAAATTTAACATGTGCGATTCGTTTAACTTAAATGAGTAGAAATACTCAGGGACGGTTAGCCTAATCAACCGATTAGGACAACTGATTACATATCTAGGTGCAGGATACACAAGTCCATAGTCCTAGCCCGCAAGTGCTGCGGTGAAAGCATATCCCCTATGTTGTTGGGTAGCAACCAACAGGGTAAAGCGGGGATAAAAAGCAGAACTACTGGTAGCCGAAACTGGTAACTGTCGAGCAAGAGTTCATGTGTAGCGAAAGCAAAGATGTGTCTGAACCATCGTTAATTTAGATGGTCTAACGGCTAAATCAAGAATAAACCCGTTGTAAAATACGGTAAAGACTGATTAAGACGCCCGCCAAAAGGCAAGGATAGGGCATAAGCGATTATGTTTTCGACTTATAAGCACCGCCCAGAAACCCGGTGGATAGCATCACACTAAACACTCTAACAATGTGTACTCGGAACAAAGTAACTCTCATATATTTCTGGAAACAGGTCGATTGCCCAGTAAGTAGCTAACGAATAATATATGAGAGAGGGATTGTATCAGAAGCCAATGCTCTGCTGTAACGACAGAGATATGCAGACAGATACACGGTATCTTCAAAGATGGAAACTAAGTCGCAATGAATATGTCTAAAACGCGGGACAACCTGACGGTGGAATGGAACAAAATCAATTGGCGAAAAGCTGAAAGATTGACGTTCAAGTTGCAAAAACGTATCTATCGAGCAAGTGAACGTGGCGATGTTAAAGCAGTTCGGAAGCTTCAGAAGACCTTGATTAATTCATGGTCTAATAAGGCTATAGCAGTACGGCGGGTCACACAAGATAATACTGGCGTGCGACGTGAGGTCGTACATTAGGCGCATCTGCGCTGAATAATGGACTGAAAAATAAATAACTTGATGAATTACTAAGTTTGAGGTACGGCTCTATAGTTCCATTTTGGCAAGTATTC
>NZ_JAUBTO010000219.1:0-9682 GCF_036702495.1 Microcoleus sp. C2D2
TTTTGGGTTCCGATTCCACTGACTTTTTTGAGAACTGTCGATCGCGTCTCTCTCCCAAAACTGTCCGAAGTATTGTTAGCTAGCAGTAATCTCCCGATTTTTAAATGAGTTTTCTGCTTTTTAAATTCGGGAATCATCTCATAAGCGGCTTGTTGGACGCGATCGTGTGAAAATTGATAATTTTGAATTAACAGTTGTTCGTCTAATTCAGAACGCGATAAAATCAACCCAGATTGCAGAGCCTCTCGGAGATATTCAAATAGCGTGGTTGCTGTTTTTTGGCAGACAGATGCGAGAGTATTTAAGTCAAATTCTGACCCAATACAAGCTGCTAATTGCAAGACATTTTGTGTGGTTTCAGGCAATCTTTTTAGTTTGCCAATCATTAATTCTACCACATTATCTGTAATCCCTAAAGTTTCAATTTGAGACACCTCCCATTGCCAAAACCCTCGGGTTTCTGCTTTTTTGCATCCCGAAATCACGGAAGATTGAGGATGTTGGAATTGCAGCAGTCCCTCGGCATACAATGTTTTTAAGAACTCATTCACAAAAAAAGGATTGCCGCGAGTTTTTGTCATCACCATTTCTGCTAAAGATTTGACCGATTCCATGTTGCTGTACAAGGTATCAGCAATAAGTTGACTAATCTGTTTTACAGCCAAAGGTGCTAACTTTATCTGATTAATTTTAGTAAAGGTGGGTTGGTCACTTTCCAGATTTTGTAGAGCAGATTTTGGTGAAGTCGCCTTCTGGATTTTTTCCAGCGTCATCATCAAGGGATGAGTCGGACTGACTTCGTTATCGCGATAGGCGCCAATTAAAAACAAGTATTGTGTATCTGAATCTGTCATCATCATTTGGATTAATTTGAGGGTAGCAGCATCTGCCCACTGCAAATCATCCAGAAAAATAACTAGGGGATGTTCTGGAGAACAAAATGCGCGGATAAAGTTACCCAAAACTAAATTAAAGCGGTTTTGAGCCTCCATTCCTCCCAACTGTGGAACATTTCTTTGCTTGCCAATAATCAGTTCGACGTTGGGAATGACCTCAATAATAATTTGTCCGTTAACTCCAAGAGCAGTTAAAAGCTTTTCTCGCCAAAGCTTGAGTTGTGTTTCGGTTTCTGTTAACAGTTGTCGCACTAATTCTTGGAAGGCATAGACAACAGCGGAGTAGGGAATATTGCGTTGAAACTGGTCAAATTTACCAGAGATAAAATAGCCGCGTGTTTGGGTAATGGGCTTATAAAGTTCCTTTACCAGTACAGATTTGCCAATACCACAGTAACCAGCAACGAGCATCATTTCTATTTGAGATTTTTGCGGTTCTGCTACGCGCTTAAATGCTCTTAGTAGTGTTTCAACTTCTGCCTCGCGTCCATAGAGTTTTTGCGGGATTTGAAACTGCTCTGAAATGTCTTGAGTTCCCAAAGGTAAATCTGATATATTTCCTGTGGTTTGTAACTCATGCAAACATTCTGCTAAATCATTTCTGATCCCGAAGGCGCTTTGGTATCGCTCCTCTGCGGTTTTTGCCATCAGTTTCATCACGATATCTGACACGGCTTTGGGAATTTCTGGATTATTTTGATTGGGGGCTATGGGTAGTTTGGCGATATGACAATGTACTAACTCCAGTGCATCATTTGTTTCAAAAGGGAGTTGTCCTGTCAGTAACTCATATAAAGTGACACCAAGGGAGTAAAAGTCGGTGCGGTAATCTAGGGAACGATTCATTCTTCCTGTTTGTTCGGGTGAAATATAGGCTAAAGTTCCTTCTAGCACATTGGGATTTTTTAGGGTGGGATTTTCGTCGGTTAGTTGAGTGGAAATGCCAAAGTCAATGATTTTGAGTTGGTTTGTTTCTGAATGCCAAACAAGATTAGCTGGGTTAATATCTTTGTGAATGACATTGGCTGCATGAATCTGAGCCAAAATCTCGGCTGATTGAATGGCGATGTCGAGGAATTTGTTTAAAGAGGTAATGGCTTGCTTTGACCCAGAGTTGTTTATCAATTTATTGAGAGAATTGCCACCAAAATCTTCAAGGATTATAACTAGCGTTCTCTGATACTCTTCCAAACTATAAGCTTTGATGACCCCTTTTAGATTAAGATGCCGTGTAATTTCATATTCCTGTCGATAGTGGGTGAGTTGACCAGGAGTCGGATAATCTCGTTTGAGCATTTTCAGGATAACAGGTAGATTATCCTGTTGTCGGATGCCTCTATATACTATTGAGTTATCACCTTCGTAAATCTGAGCAATAATCTGGTAGCCTTTAATTTCGATCATTTTTAGGTTTCAATGATTGAAGAAAATATTATTCAATATTGATGATTATTTTTATAGCATACCTTTGATAGCTTGAATGTTGGGTGACGAAAATTAATAGTTTTTAACATTATGTAACACTTACCCAGCAGCTCTAGTTGTCAGGTGCATTGTTGGGTCATCTCGGGTACTGATGTTTTTGATATAATTAAGTCTAAGTGCCGAATCTCACAAAAGTAGGAAAAGTAGAATCTCGCCAATTGCCGCTAATTAACTCTTTAATTAAACCTAAAACGCCCTGTCATATAAGGATAAAAATTTTACGTTAACGCGCTACGCTTGGTCTCAACAGCAGTTGTCGTTTCGGATCAAAAACAGGCACTTAATGGTAATAGCAGGCAAGTCAACTTACCTGCTAATTTACAGCAAGAAAAACAATAGTTTTCCGCTCTTTATGGCTGGGGTATTTTCACGGTGAGATTTTTTTTGTAAGTCCCATATTTTCAGTATGAAATCTGTTCGTTCAAGAATTATCTCTAACCCGCAGATGCTCTATCTAGGGTTGATTTGTCTCGGATTTGGTGCCGCTGTTCCGTAATTGACTCGACAGCCGATGTTGAACAAACTCGAACTGCACTCAAGAGGGACAATCTGCTGATCGAGGAGGGCGCTGCAACTGACATACTCGTCGTTATTAGTATCTCTTACCATACATTCGATCGGGTTAGCTCCCGATCGCGCCGACCAACTCTTCATACCTACGACTGCAATGATATGCTGCCAGTAGAAAGCAAATAGCGACACTGCAAACAGTACAGCAACTCCTAATCCTACTTTCAATTTCCAACTATTTAGGACGTTTCCCAAACTGTTTTTCACGTTTTCCACCCCAGAAATTGAGCTTTCGGTAGTTGTTTCTGAAGTTGGCAAATTTGTTTTTGTTTGTTCTGCTGGTATTTCCGACATAATGTATCTCCTATGATTGCTGGGATTTGGCTAAGCTGGCAGTTGCGATCGCTATTGCAAACTTTATCAAATTTTAGCAAAACTAGCCTGTACCGACAACCGATTCGGGCAGCACGGCCGGAGAAGTATGTATATTCACCAAGTGCGATCCTCTTCGAGGGCTTCGCTAACGCGATTTCTATGCCTTTTGAGGTATTGCCCAATTCGCGAGCGGATATTTTGCATCTAGGGCAATAGAATTGTTGGCGATGCCCTTTGAAAACGGCTGAAGTGAATCAGCTTTTTTTGCGAACCGCAGAGGGCGCAGAGGGCGCAGAGAAAGAGCAAAGAGAGATATATTGACTTTCACCAATCATTTATGGTTTCGATAGCAGTTCTAATAACTCTGATTCCGAAAGTAGTTCGATCCCCAAAGATTGAGCCTTTTCTAACTTAGAACCCGCATCTTCTCCCACAACCACATAATCAGTTTTAGCACTCACAGAACTTGTGACTTTACCTCCTGCTTTTTGAATCAAATCTTTAGCTTCATCTCGTTTTAAAGTGGGCAAAGTTCCGGTAAGCACAAAGCTTTTGCCTGCAAGTTGTAAATTTGTGCTGGCTAAATTGGGATTTTTCACTTCTGACTGCAATTGCAAGCCCGCAGTTTTCAAGCGTGCAATTAAACTTTGATTTGCCGGGACTCGAAACCACTGATAAACAGCTTGAGCAATTTCCGATCCGATGCCGTAAACGCCCTCAATCGATGCCGCCGATACCCCTGATAACTCTTCTACATTTGCAAACCTTTCTGCCAGCAATTGAGCATTCACGCTGCCGACGTGGCGAATTCCTAAAGCATACAATACCCGCGACCAAGGTTGAGTTTTGGAATTGGCGATCGCACTTATCAACTTTTCTGCTAACTTCTTACCCATGCGTTCCAAACTCATCAATCTTTCCGCGGTCAAATCGTACAAATCCGCTGCAGAATGCACGAGATTGCTATCAACCATCTGCTGCACCAATTTTTCCCCAACACCGTTAATATCCAGAGCATCCCGGCTGCAAAAATGAATCAGCGAACCCCTCAAAATCGCTGGACAAGATGTATTGATGCAGCGAGTAACGGCTTCCCCTTTTTCCCGAACCACAGGCTGTTCGCATTCGGGACAGCAACTAGGCATTTGGAAAAGTTGAGCATTTTGGGGGCGAAGTTCCGGCAAAACTCGCACAACTTCTGGTATAATTTCCCCAGCTTTTCTGACAATTACAGTATCGCCAATGTGCAGGTTCAGATCGGAAAGTCGATCGCTATTGTGGAGAGAAGCCCGGGAAACCGTCGTCCCCGCCAACTGCACCGGTTTGAGTTCCGCTACAGGGGTCAGAGCCCCGGTTCTCCCTACTTGTACGGTGACAGCTTCTACTATTGTAGGCACTTCGGCCGCGGGATACTTCAGGGCGATCGCCCAACGCGGAAACCTCTGAGTAAAACCCAATTGTTTTTGCAGCAAAACCGAATTTATTTTAACAACAACCCCATCGGTCATGTAAGGCAAATTCCGTCGCTCAGTATCCCAATATTCGTAATACTCGCGAACCTCATCCAAAGAATAGCAAATTTTGCGATAGGGATTCACCTTAAACCCCATTCGTTGCAACAATTCCAACGATTCCGACTGTGTGTTACCCTCGTTACCCCGATCTAAATGCAGAGTATAAGCAAAGAAATCCAACCGTCGCTTATCCACAATTTTAGGATCCAACTGCCGCAGCGTACCCGCTGCAGCATTGCGAGGATTAGCAAACAATTGTTCCCCGGCTTTTTCCCGTTCCCGATTAATTTCCTCAAACACAGCTAAAGACAAAAAAGCCTCTCCCCGCACTTCCACAACAGGCGGCGGATTATCTAAATTGAGCTTTAAAGGAATCGAGCGAATAGTTTTGACATTTTGAGTAATTTCCTCTCCGGCTATGCCGTCTCCCCGCGTCGCACCGCGAACTAACACCCCATTTTCATAGGTTAACGCTAAAGCAGAGCCGTCAATTTTTAACTCGCAAACATAGGAAACCCCCCCCAACCCCCCCAAGCTTCGGGGGGGAGTAATTTCCCTATTTTCGTTATTGCTAAGCCCAGGTGCATTTCCATCTAGTCCCCCCCCTTGATAAGGGGGGGTTAGGGGGGGTGCATTTCCTTCTTGACCGGGGGTTAGGGGGGGCGCTACTCTTTGCCAGCGTTCCTGCCATTTAGCAAATTCCTCAAAATTAAAAGCATTTTCCAAACTGTAGAGAGGAATATTGTGCTTGACGCTAAAAAATTGAGTAGCAGGCTGTTCTCCCACGCGCTGAGTGGGACTTTCCGCAGTAATTAATTCAGGATAATCTGATTCTAATTCTTGCAACTGGCGGTAAAGTCGATCGTACACCTCATCTGGCATAATCGGCGCATCGAGAACATAATAAGCATAGCTAGCTTCCTGTAGCTGCTGCCTCAACTGTTGAATTTGCTGCTGAATGTTTGCTGCCATCTCGATTTAAGGTTTTCGATTTTTTATTTTCGATTTTTGATTATAACTCTCGATTTTAGCTCAAAAAAAAGGAGCGAGCAACCTCTCTGCGGCCAGAGCGATTTTAGATTTGAGATGATCGATGTCAATTTGAGCTAAAAAAAGAGCCAGCACCTAGAAAATCAAAACTTATCCTAATTATAACCCCGCCCAAAAACAGATACTTGCTAACGACAGGAGTCGCCATCCGCCCAAAATTTTCGACCCGAGTTCAATCTGCCAGATTCATCTGTGGAGTAAATCTAAAATCCTTCGACGCTCGCGCTCGCCGAACGTCTCGCCGAACGTCTCACGCCGAAGTTTAAAATCTTAAATCGACTGACTCGCTTTTATAGCGGCAGAATTCGGCGCGTAAATCCTTACAAATTCAAGTCGGTAAAATCCCCAAATTTCTTGTTTTCCCCGGATATGGAAGTTTGAAGATTCTCACCATCTTTTTCGCCATTCAAGTTGCTATTGGCGCGGGGTTTGATAAATTCTTGAGCGTTCGGCTTGGTGAAAGCGAGCGGTTCAGCGTGTTCTACCTGAAATACGTTGGCGTAGAGGTTGGCAATAATCTGTTTGCCTCCCTGGGTCAATTCCAAGTAGTTCAAAGCTGCTGGAATGTAGGGAAAAACTCCATTCCAATAAAACTTGGCGTAATTTTGCCGCAAATCTCCCGGAGATTTGTAGCCCAAGATTTTATTAGTGCCGACTTCCTCAAATTCGTAGAACAGAGCACTTATTTTTCGCAGGTAATTGGGGTCGCTCAACTGACCGATCAAATCGGCGGCCCTAGCGAGTCCAGAATAATTGTTTCTGTCTTGATGAGTTTCGCTAGCAGGAACTGGGAAGCGAGTCAATTCAATATTGCGCTTGATTTGTTCGGCATCAATTAATGTGTGGCCACCGAAGCGTTCGTCAATTACGAGTTTTCCACGATCGACATGATAAGGAGTTAAACTGGCAGAAGTGGCGCCAATAGCCACAGGAACCATGCCCCCGTCAATACCCGTAGCGTAGAGTCCCACAGCTTCTTGGTCTTGGCGGCAAACACCTTTGACGTAGCCGATATCGTGGCACAGCAGTGAGATCAGGTAGTGCAGCCAATCTTCCGGCGACACTCCTCCTTCGCGAATATGCTTGCCGCGGAGAATCTCTTGTCCCACCAAAGCCACCAGCATTGTATGTTCCACATTGTGGTATAGAGCATCGCAGTTAGCGATATTTTCCAGAGCCATAGTCCCTGCCCAGGCGATAATTTCAGGGTAGTCAGGCTTGTACTTGCCGTAGGTGCGACGGTAGCCGGCCTGCAGCTCTTGAACAAAAGCGTCAATCAGGATAGCAGTTGCATTGAACATCATAAATCCTCTCACTCAGGCTGTAGTTACAAACTCGTTCGAAAATATCTTGCATAGCTGAAAAAGTAATCAATCGGCATTCCATTAGGTTTGACCCCTCGCTCAAAGACGTATACAAGCCGCCGACAGGAGTCGTGAAGCTCCCAAAATTTTACACTCTTGTTCCAGCTCCCAGATTCATCTGTTGAGTAAATCTAAAATCTCAAATCGTTCGACGCTCGCGCTCGCCGAACGTCTCACGCCTCCGTCTAGAATTTCAAATCGACTAACCCCTCGGGGTTGAATTTTAAATTTCAGCTAGCCTTGTCAAGTCAGAAAATTACTTTTAGGCTATGCTTCCCAAGATAACCTAATTTCCGAAGTAACAGAGCGATTTTTGGGCATAAAATATTGGCGAAAAAATTTACATCGTTTCACCGACTAATTATTAGAAGTCCTAGGTGTGAAAGTTATGAACTGTCTGTTTTCCAGTCTCTCCACTGCTGCCCTTCGCACTCGGCGGTCGATCGCCCCAAAATACTTAGGATTGTTTGCATTCACGGCTGTTTGCACCGCCGCACCGGCTTTGGGAGCCGAGCGAATTTACGTAACTTACGGGCCGGTAGAAGTATCTGTGCCGATCGAATCCCTGGCACTGTTCGCCAAAGAAGGCCAAATAGACTCGAACTTGGACGGCTTCGCTCAGTACGCCAATGAATCTCAGCTAGCTGAGATTCGCAGCGCCCTGCAAGCGAAAGCTGAAATCAGCCATGTGACTATCGCCCAATTCCTCTACACGCCTCAAGGAGAAGTGCTGCTGAAACGCTTGGGCCGACTAATTCAAACCAAAGCTCGGCAGCCGGGATTTTATGCCATCCGAGCGGCCCTGATTTTAGCAGCCTCGGATCCAGAAGGGCTGACAATCGTCAACGTGCTGCGGAAATTCCCGACTTACGGCATCAGGATTGACATCGCCCGCGGCTTGGGTATCGCCAACGAGCTGACATCGCTGATCAACCGTTCCAATCAGACGATCGCCGGAATCGCCCAGTTGTCGGAAGCACAAGCAGCCTTAGAACCCACCATACCGCCCGCCCTAAGGCTGCAGCCCCAGCTACCGGGCCCCTATACTTGGAAAAAATCATCGGTAACTCTGACGAGTCCGAATCGCGATCGCACCTTTAATCTGGATATTTACTTGCCACAGCGGAGCCCGCAACCGGCCCCAGTAGTAGTAATTTCCCACGGTTTAGGTTCCGATCGCATTTCCTTCCAGTATTTAGCCAAACACCTAGCCTCCTACGGCTTTGCCGTCGCCGTCCCCGAACACCCCGGCAGCAACGCCCAACAAATCCAAAACTTAGTAACAGGCAGAACCAATCAACTAGCAGCACCCGCAGAATTTATCAACCGCCCCCTCGACATCAAAGACCTGCTCGATTATTTAACCAAACTTCCTACAACCGATCCGGCCTACCAAGGGCAGCTCGACTTGCAGCGAGTAGGCGTCATCGGCCAGTCTTTCGGCGGCTATACGGCTTTAGCATTAGCCGGGGCGGGGATTAATTTTGCACAGCTAGAGAACGACTGCGAGCTCGAAAACGAAACTTGGAACCTCTCCCTGCTGTTGCAGTGCCGCGCCCGCGGCCTAGAGCGCAACCAGTACAATTTCAGCGACCCGCGCATCAAAGCGGCGATCGCCATCAACCCGATCGTCAGCAGCATTCTGGGAGACACAAACCTCAGCCAAATCAAGATCCCAGTCATGATAGTCGCAGGCAGCGCCGATACCGTCGCCCCCGCTTTGCTCGAACAAATTCAACCGTTCACTTGGCTGACATCGCCCAACAAATATCTGGTAGTGATGAACAACGGGACTCACTTCTCAACGATAGAGGACTCCCCTCAAAGCCTCTTTCTGCCACCAGCAGAGGCGATCGGGCCCGAACCAGCTTTAGCCCGTCGCTACGTCAGCGGACTCAGCCTAGCTTTCATGGAAACCTATTTGAACAACAAATCAAATTTCCGCCCGTATTTGGAGCCCTCCTACGCTCTAAGCATCTCCGAAGACACTCTCGGACTGAGAATTTTGCGATCGCTCACCCCGCAGCAACTCCAGCAGTTCAGCAGTGGTTCACCTCGTCGCAGACCAGTCTCTCCACCTGCCCTCGCTCCTGTTTCTCTACCTTCTCCACCTCCCATCGCTCCCGTTCGTTAGGGTTGAGGTGCGTCGCGCGTGCACCCAGGCATATCTTTTGGCGCGGGGGCGATCGCCCCCGCGCCAATCATTTAATCAGCTTTCCTGATGAGTTCAATCAGTTTAACTGTCGCTAGACCCCTTTACAAACGTTAAGGATACCGTTAATAATAGAAACATCATCCGAACATTGACAACCAAATACAGCAATCATAAACACATGACCACGACCTTACAACAGCGCGAAAGCGCCAATCTGTGGGAACAGTTTTGTAACTGGGTAACATCAACCGACAATCGCATTTATGTAGGTTGGTTCGGCGTCTTGATGATTCCTACCTTGCTAACTGCCACCATCTGCTACATCATCGCCTT
>NZ_JAUBTO010000220.1:0-9533 GCF_036702495.1 Microcoleus sp. C2D2
TAGTCATTAGTCATTAGTCATTAGTCATTAGTCATTAGTCATTAGTCATTAGTCATTAGTCATTAGTCATTAGTTATGGCTTATTGGCTAATGACGGAGAGAAAATACTTTTTTTAACCGCAGATGAACGCTGATTAACGCGGATGGATGTATGAAAACTAAGACTAAACTGGAAATAAAATCGGATATTTTGTCGTGGTGGCTGCTGATAGTAGTCCCTTTAGTTGGGATGGTAGTAGTGAATTTACCTCCTAATTTGCGTTTTATTTTAGATGAATTTTCTAACCAAAGTCCTGAAAATCTCGATGCTAATTACCGCTATCATTTCTCGGAAAGTTTGAGAAGTAATCCCAATCAAAAGGAAGTTATTCAGCAAGAGATTGCTTTTTACCAGCAGCGATTGGGTGTTGATTCCCGCAGCGGTTTGAACCGGGCGGCACTGGCGGGATCTTATTTAAAAATGGCTGGCGCTACTGGGGAGGGAGGTTGGTTTTTATTGGCAGAACAGGCGGCTCAAAGGTCGATCGCCGATTTGCCTTTTGACAATAAAGGTGCGCTGTTAGTTTTAGCTCGAATTGCGGAGGCTAGACACGATTTTCCTACTGCTTTGCGCTTGGCTAAACAGGTGGGTTCTGATAGTGAAGATGCGATCGCCCTGGAAGTTACATCTCACTTAGCCATGGGTAAAGTGAGCGAGGCTTCTGCAGCTGCAGAAGCATTAGTTAACCGGATTCCCAACTTGGGTTCTCTCACTTTGAGAGCTTTAGTGAGAGAGTCTCAGGGCCGAGATGCTGAGGTTTTGCAGGATTACCGCCAAGCAATGGCGGCGGAGGAACCGGGAGAGGTTGCGGGTTCGGCGCGGGCCCGATCGCTCTTGGGTCGATTTTACGCGCGTCGCGGGCAGTTTGTGCAGGCGAAAGCGCTGTTAAAGGAGGCGCTGCGGTTGGTGCCGCGATACCCGCTGGCGCTGATTTATTTGGCGGATTTGGAGACGCGGCAGGGCAATTATCGGGAGGCGGAAGGCTATTACAGCAAGGTTTCTGCGTATTCTGGCCCGGTTGCGACTGTGTTCGATCGCATTGTCTTTCGCGGTATGGCGAGGGTGAAGGATTTGCAGGGAGATGCGATCGAATCCCGGCGACTTCGCGACGAAGCAGAAGCCCGGCTGCGACAGGAACAGGTTTCAGGATCTGGCGGTTTCGGGCACCGCAGGGATTTGGCGAGTTTGCTGCTGGAAAAAGGTCGATCGCAGGATGTCGCCCAAGCGCTGGCGTTAATGCAGGAGGAGGTGAAAATTCGGCGGGATGCTGTCACGCTGGATACTTTGGCCTGGGCGCTTTCGGCCGCTGGGGAATGGCAAAAGGCCGATCAAGTGATGGCCGAAATACGGAGCTCGGGGATTCGCGATGCGGGTATGTTTTACCGGGCTGGTGCGATCGCCCGTACTTTAGGTAAGGATACTGAATCTCGCGCTTATTTTCAAAAGTCCAAGGAAATTGACCCGAGTTTCGATAGTCGATCTCGCCAAGCATTAGGTTTGGGAAGTTATGAATTTTGAGCCGTAGGGGCGGGTTCACCAATAATTTTATGGGATATAGACAATTTAAATAAACCCGCCCCACCCGACGAGAAAACTCTTAAAAGGATATACTTATGCAATACAAACTAAACCGACCGCCAAAATTTTTCATCCTATTCTTCCTAACACTTTCATTATTACTAACAACCTCAACCCGACCTGTTTACTCGCACTGGTCAGACTTATCCGTAGCTGAAATAATAGTCAACGATTGGCAAACCGAAGTAACATTAACTTTCCCAACCGGCTTGACAAACTTCGCCGACGACAATCGAGACAGCCAGCTACAACCTGCTGAAGTTCGCAGCCACCAAACACAGCTAGAAAAGTTTTTTAGCCAACAAATTCGCATTACCAACAGTAGCAACATTCAAGGAACCGTAGGAGTAAAACCGCTAGAAATAGCAGCTAAAGCCGCCAGTTCAATCCAGCAGCCAAATACCCACAGCACCTTAATCTTAAACTACACCTGGGCCGCACCTTCTCAAAATCAAACCCCCGGTTTACCTGATGAAATTCCTATCTCAAAAAACGAGAAATTGCGGATTAATTACAATCTGTTTTTGCCCGGAGTGGTGACAGCTAGCTGTCAAGCTACGATTGTGCAAGCGGGTGCTGTAAAAAGCTTTGTGTTTGCGCCGCAAAACCGGGATTTTTTGTTAGCCGGAAATGAATCAATCTGGGATTCAGGTTGGAGTTTGCTGCTAGCAGTAGCGGGAGCATTTGGTTGGGGATGCGTGCACGCGATGTCGCCCGGACACGGAAAAACCATAGTCGGCGCTTATTTAGTAGGTTCGCGGGCTACTCCCCTACACGCTTTATTTCTAGCAGCAACAACTACAATAACTCACACTGCGGGCGTGTTTGCTGTCGGCGGAATTACTTTGTTTGCTTCTCACTTAATCGATTCAGAAAAATTAGATCCTTGGCTGAGTTTAATCTCTGGTTTATTAGTAGCCTTCATCGGGCTTAACTTACTCTTAGAAAGAAGCAAAACTAGGTTTGTAGTGAGGACTGAATTTTTCAAAAAAATCAAAACTAAAATATTTAATAATAACTGGTTTTTCAGGACGAAACTCCTTAGTACAAACCGTGAGGAACCAGTAAATCTTTTAAATAGAGGAAGTTGGGAGAGAGAATTTAAGCCTGTAAAAGCAGATATCTCTCATCACTACCACCAACACGGAGACGGCCGCATTCACTCGCATTTGCCGCCCGGTGCTGACGGTTCTGCCATTACTTGGAAAAGCTTATTAGCGTTGGGAATTTCCGGCGGTTTGTTGCCTTGTCCTTCCGCTTTGGTGATGCTGTTGAGCGCGTCGGCTTTGGGCAATGTTGGTTTGGGAATGACGCTAGTGGTAGCATTTAGTTTGGGATTGGCTTTAGTGCTGAGTGCGATCGGATTAATCTTAGTTTATGCCAAACGGAATTTTGATAAACTGCCAAAACAGATAACAGCAGTCAAATTTCTGCCTGCGATTAGCGCGATGTTTGTAATGTTTTTGGGGTTGGGAATTACCGGACAGGCGATGTTTAAAATATTGGGGGCGACTCAGTGAGTAATTGGCAATGGATAACTATAAAATTAGGACTCTGCCTCCTAACTACAAACTTACGAATAAGTCTTCTTTTAGAGCCCCGAATTCTTGAAAAAGTCGGGGCTCTGGGTATTCTGTTTTTTTAGCCGCTGCTCACTTATAGCGGTTCTCAATAAAATGAGGTACACACCGCTCGCAATTGATGCCCTATGCCCTATGCCCTATGCCCTATGCCCTATGCCCGCGAGAGCACCTCATGTTATTGAGAAAGGCTATATCAGCCCGCATTATTATATTTATTAATAATTTCGGCTAAATCCGGTACTCCCTTTTCCACGTAAGTCTTAGCTGAGGGGCGGAGTTTGGCATAGGCGCCTTTAACAACCGCTCTTGTGCTCTGCTCGGCCCTTTTGTCGCTGATCTGGAGCAATTCGTCTGCCACTATAGGTTTTCTTTGGGCTAGATATTCGACTGGGTTGCCATGGTTTACTGCTTCAGTCCATATCGGATCGAGTGCGATCGAGATTTCTGGCAGAAGTTGATCGACGACTTGGGCGCAATAGTCAGCCCGTATCCCCTTGACAGTAGAGTAGGCAGCTTTAAGAGCCAGACCACCTAATCCCGGCGCTGCTGCAACTTGTTTGTCTATCAACTTTACACAGTCATCAACAAAAGTTTCTCTGTTGTTTTCATTCAAGAGAATATCGCTCAGTCCCATTTTTACTTTCCTTGATTTAATAGTCAATGTGCTTATTAGCTTTGAGCTCCATCTGGGGAGCATATATCTATTTTGATCCTTTACTGAGGATTACACAAGTTTTTTAAGGTTTGAATGTTTCTACTAGACAGCCTGATGTTGAGATTGGTCTAGTATGTTATGGGAATTAATGTCGGCTCTGCTAGTCGTTATTGACTACCGGGTTTGTAGTAGGGGCTTTAGTCCTTATTAGCTGATATTAATGAGGACTAAAGCCCTGACAACAAACTGATGAGTTGTGAACTGTCACGTAGAAAAGAGAACAGCTAGAAAAAAATAGGAGAGAGACTCGGAGGAAGTTCGATCGCACTTGCACGTATCCTTAGGATTGGACGTTCGGTCTGAGGGCAGCAGGTACTGAAACGAGGGGAAGTTTCATGGTTTGAGCCGGGCTATCGCTCGCTCGCAATACCAAATTTTTCGGTAATTTCGCGGAAGTGCTTAGTCCGGGAAATACTTGGAGCGATATGGTTAAGGCAGCCGATAACAACAGTTTTTCATACATGGCACTGTCTCCAATACATACTATGCCCTAGGGCATAATACCTCTTACACCTACAACATATAAACATCCTCAGTCACTTGGTGCGATCGCACGGCCATAGTTAAGTGACACATATCACGACGGAGGGGGGGGTTATGGGCCTAGGGGGGGAGAGGGAGAGGAGGAGTCGGGGAGAGTGGAAAAATCTTTAGGCTTGAATTCTGGCGTCAACATCCGTTAAATCCGTTAAATCCCGATTCAGTGCGCATTGCCAAACTTCCTGCCAAATCGAGAATTGTCCGAGAGAAAGAAGCCGTTGAGTCTCTCTCAAAGGTAGAATTAGCGCGTAGAAGTTATTTGACACAGCGGAGGTACCGACAATATGCTTGCATACTTTCTGGCGTTAGCGGTCGGTCTAGGCAGCTTCAGTATTTACATGGCGGCCTTCTTTTTTCCAGAAGTTCACCGCAAAAGTGATTTTACCTGGAGCGGGGTAGGGCTTTTTTATGCGTTAATTTTATGGGCTTGTGCGGGACGAATTACTGGTGCTCTCCTGCTTGGTCAAATGGCGGGCGTGGCTATGTTGGGCTGGTTTGCTTGGGAAACTCTGACTTTGCGCAGGCTGGTGACGCCCGTTGCTGAGCAAACGCCGATTCCTCAGTCGGTGAATTTGCCGGGGGCTGCAGGTGGGGTGTTGGGGGGCTTGTTTTCCAAGAAAAAAGAGCCGGCAGCGAAAAAACCTAAGTTTGTTCGATCGACCAAACCGAAAACTGATGTGGTTGCAGCACCCGCTGTGGATGAGGGCGAGGTAAAGCTAGAGGAACAGCCGGCGATTCCCCCAATAGCTGAAATTATTGCCGAAAGTTCGATCGAGCCAAGGGCCGAAAGTACGATCGCCCCTGACTCGACAATTCCCGACTCGAGTGCACCTGCAATTGAAGAAATACCCGTCTCTTCAGTCGAAACTCCTGCTGTTGAGACTTCACCAACCCCAGCAGAATTAGCCAGCAGCTTCACTCCTCTACCTCTACCTCTAGAAATTTCAGAAAGTGCCGTTGCAGCAAGTGTGGAGCCAGCAGAGGCTCAGCCAGAGCCTCAACAGCAGCCAGAAGCCGATGATTTTGACGACATGGAAACAGAATGGAGGAAAGCCGTTAAAGAGTCGCAGGCGGCAGCGGTGGCGGCCCCAACTCCTGCCAAACCAGCTAAAAAATCCGGCGGTTTCGCAAGTCTGTTCGGCAATATCAAAAATAGTCTCGGGGGTATGTTGGGAGGGGGTGGGGGTAAAAACAAAAACAAGTCTGATGCAACTCCCCAGACGCCAAAACCTTCAACGACTCCCATCGCACCTGAATCTAAAATAACGGAAATTCCGGCACCGGGGATCGACGAGATTCTCGAATCCGAATTAGCCTCTGCGGCGGCGGAAGTGGCAGCCGAAACCAGCAACACTGCTGTTGAAACAAGCCTGGGAGTGGCGTTTCCAACCGATGTTGAAGCAATGGCCGAGTTGATCGCGGCAGAAACCGCGACTTCTGACAAAATAGGGGAAACTCCGATCGACGAGCCATCGTCGGCCCCAACCCAGACACCGCCGGCTGCGGTTGGTGAACCGGAAGCACAAGCCCCAGCCCCAGCAGCATCTATAGAAATGACTGTGGTGGAAATGGTTTCTGTCGCGCCTGTGGAGATGGAAGCATCGGGAGAACCCGATTTGAGCGCGCAGGTGGAAGTGGTTTCAGTAGCAGTTATGTCGATCGAATCCACCGATCAAAAACCATCTTCTGAGGGAGAACAACCCGAATTGATTCGCCCGAATCCCCCCACTCCGGATCTAGTGGAAACTGCTAAACCGGCGGCCCAATCCAAGTCGGAGAATGTATCCGGCGAAGATAAACCGTCATCTTGAGGCAGAAAGCAAAAGGTAGAAACCAGAATTTTTTTGATTCTGCCTTCTGCCTTCTTACTGTTTACTGTTTACTGTTTACTGTTTACTTCTTACTTCTTACTTCTGGCCTCTTCCTTCTTCCTTCTTCCTTCTTCCCTCTTCCTTTTTTGTTAATATTATGAAAGCAATTATGGTCGTGGGAACAACATCTCACGCAGGGAAATCATTACTCGTTGCAGCTTTGTGTAGAATCTTTTCTCGGCAAGGCTGGCGGGTAACTCCGTTTAAAGGTCAGAATATGGCACTGAATTCCTATGTCACAGCGGCCGGCGGAGAGATTGGGTACGCTCAAGCAGTGCAAGCTTGGGCTGCGGGCATCCCACCTTGGGTAGAAATGAATCCGATTTTGCTCAAGCCACAAGGAGACATGACTTCTCAATTAATTGTCAGGGGTCGGGCGATCGCAAATGTGCGAGCATCTCAATATTACGAGCAGTATTTCGATCTCGGCTGGCAAGTTATTCGGGAATCTTTAGAATTTCTCGGCAAAGATTTTGACATGATTGTGTGTGAGGGAGCCGGCAGCCCTGCTGAGATTAATCTCAAACACCGCGATTTAACAAATATGCGGGTAGCTAAACATTTAAATGCTCGGACTTTGCTAGTAGTTGATATCGATCGCGGGGGTGCTTTTGCTCACATTATCGGTACTTTGGAATTGCTCGATCCAGACGAACGGGCTTTAATTAAAGGATTCATTATTAATAAGTTCCGAGGACAAAAATCGATCTTAGATCCGGGTCTGACTTGGCTAGAAGAAAGGACGGGAATCCCGGTAGTTGGGGTAATTCCTTGGATAGACGAAGTGTTTCCCTCAGAAGATTCTCTCGATTTGCTCGATCGGCGTTCTCCCAATTCTCAAACCGACATAAATATTTCGGTCATCCGCCTGCCCCGAATTTCTAATTTTACCGACTTTGACCCCCTGGAGTCGGAAACTACCGTCACCGTCAAATATGTCAGCCCAAAAGATTATTTAGGCCATCCAGATGCCGTGATTTTACCAGGGTCTAAAACTACAATTTCCGATTTGCACGTGCTGCGCCAAACAGGTATGGCAAAAGCTATTCAAAATTATTTAGTAGCTGGCGGTACAGTCATGGGAGTTTGCGGCGGCTTTCAGATGCTGGGAGAAAGTATCACGGATAAAGAAGGGCTTGAGGGAGAAAAGGGAGAATTTCCAGGATTGGGATTGCTGCCTTTGAAAACTGTGATGGCACCGAACAAAATTGCCTGCCAACGAATCGTAACATCTAACTATCCTCAACCGGGTTTGCCAGTTTCCGGTTACGAAATTCATCAAGGAAGAACGCAAATGCTAGAGTCAAATTTGACTAAACCCCTATTTGACGATGAGAGTTTAGGAATTGTCAACACTTCTCAATCAGTTTGGGGTACTTACCTGCACGGCATCTTTGACAACGGAGCTTGGCGGCGAGCTTGGTTAAATCACTTGCGGCAGCAGCGGGGACTCCGCACATTGCCTACTGGTATTCCTAATT
This sequence comes from Microcoleus sp. C2D2, assembly GCF_036702495.1. Taxonomy (NCBI): domain Bacteria; kingdom Bacillati; phylum Cyanobacteriota; class Cyanophyceae; order Oscillatoriales; family Microcoleaceae; genus Microcoleus; species Microcoleus sp. C2D2. Next base: position 7,809 of record NZ_JAUBTO010000220.1, read on the forward strand.
ACCGGCAACACCGAGAATCTCTGTTAGACAGTCTAGCAGATACAGTGGAAAAGCATTTAGATATCAACCATATTTTAGGTTAATTAGTTAACAGTTGACTGTCAACAGTCAACTGTTAACTGTTAACTATTGTTTGTTAGAGTTGAGGTTAAAATTCAATGACAAAAGTTTGTTTTTTACCAGAGAATGTTACAGTTGAAGCTGCACCGGGAGAGCTTTTATTAGATGTAGCCAAACGTGCCGGACTTTCTATTCCTACTGGCTGTCTCATGGGTTCTTGTCACGCTTGCGAAGTAGAAATTGACGGCGGAGATCCGATTTGTGCTTGTATTTCCGGTATCCCTTCCGGGAAAAAACAAGTGACAATTAATCTGTATGTTGACCCGACTTGGTAATTTGTCACTTAGCAGTTGGCAGTTGGCAGTTGGTTGTTGGCATTAGTCATTAGTCATTAGTCATTAGTTAATTGGAGTTTAGACTAAGCAGGTCAAAAAGTGCGATCGCCCAAAGACTGGCAAACGTCCATACAAGAACGGCAACGGTCGCTGGCGATCGGCTATGAGACTCAACCATAAGATCGGTGCCAGCGACCGTTGACGTTCTCTTTGAGGTTGCGGATGCTTTCTTAAAAAAAAACTGCCTGCGATAGTTTCAACAGGCAGCATCAGGGTAGAAGATTGAGAATTCAGCTAAAAATCTCAAATCTACCTGCCATGAAGTTAAAACAATTACAAGAATGGAGTCAACTTGCTTATCAATGCCTCGGCAACGCCTGCATATGCCACCTTTGAACTAGCAGATGCAGCTCCGGACGACCCGCCACATCTCATGCTTAGGAGATGAGGCCCTAAATCCTTTGTTTCGGCGTCAGTGGTCGAGTGTCTATGAAGCACTGCAAGATTGTAGACCAGACCGAGATAAATTAATGCAACTATATATCCAGCAGATGTCAGAGGTAGAACGTCCAGTATTAGCGATCGATCGTACAGCATGGTTAAGACCCCATGCACGTACCCTCAAAGAACGCACCTATGAACATCAACCCACAGCCTTACCCCACGGTATACCTGTCGGTATCGGTCAAGGATATAGTACGATCGCACGCTATACCTGAAAGTAGTGGCAGTTGGGCGCTGCCGTTAAGACACGAACGTATTACCAGTTGGGACAACCCGATTAGTTTTGGCGCGAAACTTTGGGCAGCGAGTATGTCAATATTTTCAGAATAGACCTCTAGCTCTATTTGACAGCGAGTATGGGTGTGCCCAAGAGTGTGAAAGCCACCGCGGAGAGCGCGGATGATAAACTAATGCGTATTCATTCGCTCTCGTTGCTTGTGGTCAACGCCCCCAGCCTATAGTGGTAAAGGGCGACCCAAAATTCACGGTCAACAGTTTAGACTGAACGACTTCAGGGGGCGACAAGCGCACCCAAAGCTTTACAGGCTAACGTTTGCGTGCGATCGACCCCCTGCACAAATTTCTGCTTGTTGACAAAAATATCTCACACCGGGAAAAGAATACCCAGTTGTGATAAAAAATAAGGGTCTGGCTAATACCACAAGACCCCAATTAATAAATGTTCCCATCATTCTATCATGAGATTCTCGAAAAATATCTCACACCAGCACAATTACTTACCCTCCAGATGCTAGTAGAAGTAGGCGGGAGTTAACCTACCATTGATTATTGCTTCAATGCTTTGCCCAAATAAGTCCATTTGAAG
>NZ_JAUBTO010000221.1:0-9395 GCF_036702495.1 Microcoleus sp. C2D2
TAATTGGGTCAACAGGTAAAAGATGAGTAATTTTACTCATTGACAATAGTGCTTTTAGCTTAACTTGTGAGTAATGGGGCTTTACTGGCTTATGTACCCAAAGCAAAATTGAGGTGATATGACGTTGAAAATTAGCTGGCTCTTGGTTTATGATCGAGGAAAATACATAAAGAGGGAAAGTCAATGATCAAGTTTGACATAGGTCATTACACCGATTTTAAGTTGCCCAGCAACTCAGATATTCCCGAGCAATTACAGCAAACTCTTCACAGGGTTTGGGAAAGAAAGTATCGTGATTTATACGAAACAGGTGGAAAGTGCAATGTAGAAGAAGCTTTTGTAGAAGTAATGACAGCCTTTGGAATGCCTAATGATGCAATATCCCATCAGCGATATGTCTATATGGCTTATGGAATAGCATTAGCAGCCAAACCGACCATTAAACATTACTTTCCTGAAGAACACAAGGCTGATATCGTTCAAGGAATTGTATCTTGTTGGCTGAAGGATAGCTGTGAAATCCCAGAAACTTGGGCTGATACCTTGTTTCCTAACATCAACAAAATCGGAAAATATCAAGCTACTGACGAAGCTTACAATATCTTTTACGGCTTGCTGCAAACACTCAATACGAAAACAGCTTATAAGGCCATCTTAGATATTCTGTATGATGCGATTACTGGTGATGCCATTTCTGGTTTTACTGAAGCCAGACGAGATATGTTTAATTGGTGGCTGATCGAAGTAATTCCTGCTGCTTATTGTTTAAAGCTGCCATCTACTTTATATTCGGGAAAATGGGAATTTCCGCCGTTGAGTAAGCTTGCGTAATCGATATAAGCAAATCGATCGAATAACTAATCCGGCACTCTCAAACCCTTCAAGATTCTCCCCTTTTCCTCCTCCCTCAACCCCTTCGACTGCACCAAAACCCCAAAACCCCCCAAACCCCTCGGATCGATCAACTGATGCAAAGCCTCCCGTCGCCGCAACAACGTTGCCAAATCCAATGCTTGCGCATCATTTGTAGACAGAGAAGCAATACGATCGCCCAAACCCAACGCCATCAAAAACAAAGCCTGCTGAGTAAACCCTACCACATCTAAACCGCACAATTCACCCTGCCTTTCCAGCGCCGTAAAATTAACATGAGCCGTTAAATCCTGCCGCCCCACATTAATATAAGGATTATTGTGATATCGGTGCAGATAATAACACTGTAGCGTCCCCTCCCTGCGCCTCGGATTGTAATAGCGGTGCGCCGGATAGCCGTAATCAATAGTTAACAAATATCCCCGCTGCAACTTTTGAGCAACTGTACTAATCCAGTCCAAAGCCGCCAAATTCACCTCACTGCGATAACCATCCCCGTAAACACTCGCCGACAAATCGATGCTTACCAAATCCAAATATTCGGCAATTTTAGGCGTGGAAAATTCGCCAATTACTTCAATAAATTTTATCTCTTTTTGTTCATTTTTTTGAGTTTCTGCGGTAACGTAAATCTCCCTAACTTGCCCTTCTTCCACAATGAATTGATGCACGGGCAAAGCATCCACTAACTCGTTAGAAAAGAAACAGCCGACTATTGAATTATTAACTATCTCATCCCAATTACACCACTTAACACACTTGATATCACCTAACCTTTGGCGTTGTTCCGCCTGAAGTATTGGCGAAATTTCAACAATTATGTATGTTAAACTTTTAAATAAGTCGGGATGTTGCCGTTGCAGATATTGCAGCACATTTTCGGCGAAAGTTCCCCGCCCAGCGCCCATTTCTACGATCGCGAAATTGAAAGGGCGATCCTCTTCGAGGGCTCCGCTAACGAGAATTTGCCACATTTCCACAAACTGCTGTGCCAAAACCTCCGCAAAATCAGCACTCCAATGAGGCGACGTGATAAAATCGCCTTGTTTGCCGATCGACGGGCGATCGCTATTGTAATAACCGTGGTGCGGATGATATAATGCCAAATTCATATATTCAGCAAAAGTAATACGCCCCTGCGGACTGGCGGCAATTCTTTCGCAGATTAAAGCGCAGAGATCCGAGTTGCTGTCATTGATATCTGATTGCTGAACTTTCATAATTTATCGAATCAAAGTTGATGTTATTTCCTGTGTGAAGGAGAGATTTTTTTTTATTGACCGCAGAGGGCGCAGAGGGCACAGAGGAAGAGAGTAGAGAGAAATAAGGTACATTTTAGCGACGTTAATAGCAATATTAATCGATATCCATCCGCGTTGATCCGCGTTCATCTGCGGTTTAAAAAAATCAACCCGGTTCCACAAAAAAACCGGGTTAATTTATCAGATAAAAACCGACCAAACCTACCTATCAACCGAGCCCATAATAATGTCGATACTTCCCAAAATCGCCACCAAATCGGCAATCTTCACGCCCCGAACAATGTGAGGCAAAATCTGCAAATTATTAAAATCCCCAGTCCGAATCTTCCAGCGCCAAGGAAACACATTATCATCCCCGATAATATAAATCCCCAACTCACCTTTGCCGCTTTCAACGCGGACATAATGTTCGCCCTTGGGAATCTTAAAAGTCGGCGCTACTTTTTTGCCAATAAACTGATAGTCAAAACCATTCCATTCAGATTTTGGCCCGCTTTCGAGTCGCTTCGCTTCCAAATTCTCGTAAGACCCACCGGGGAGTCCTTTCAAGGCTTGATAGAGAATCTTAACCGACTCGCGCATCTCCCGAATCCGCACCACATACCGGGCCAAACAATCGCCAGCAGCTTCGGTACAAACTTCCCAGTCGAAGTCGTCGTAACATTCGTAATGGTCAACTTTCCGCAAATCCCACTTAACGCCGGAAGCGCGCAACATGGGGCCGGACAGTCCCCAGTTAATCGCTTCTTCGCGAGAAATAGTACCCAGGCCTTCAATCCGGCGGCGGAAGATGGGATTGTTGGTAATTAAACGTTCGTACTCGTCAATTTTGGGAACGAAATAATCGCAGTAATCTTCGCACTTATCTACCCAACCGTAGGGCAAATCCGCGGCAACTCCGCCGATGCGGAAATAGTTATTATTCACCATGCGATAACCTGTGGCTGCTTCCCACAAGTCTAAAATCATCTCGCGATCGCGCATAGTATAGAAAAAAGGAGTTTGCGCCCCCACGTCCGCCAAAAACGGCCCCAACCACAACAAATGGTTAGCAATCCGGTTCAACTCCAGCATGATTACCCGAATGTAACTCGCCCGTTTGGGGACAGCAATATTCGCCAACTTTTCCGGCGCATTGACTGTCACCGCTTCGTTAAACATCCCCTCCGCATAGTCCCAGCGGCTCACGTAGGGCACGTACATCACGTTGGTGCGATTTTCGGCGATTTTTTCCATCCCGCGGTGCAGATAGCCCAAAACAGGCTCGCAGTCCACCACATCTTCCCCGTCTAGGGTGACGATTAGCCGGAGTACCCCGTGCATGGATGGGTGGTGCGGCCCCATGTTGAGCACCATCGGTTCGGTTCTAGTCTCAATTCTTGACATAATTAAATGAATTAATGATTACTAGCTATTGTTGATTTTTGTTTGGCTTTTTTGACCCTCCCCTGGCTAAAGCCGAGGGAATTCTAAGAGGATGTTACGAAACGGAATCAATCCGCGTTTCTTCACATTTTCTCTCTAATTTCAGAAGATTAATTCTTCTTGGGGCAGTCAATGACCCCCTAGACACTCCGGCAAAGCCATTGTGCTTACTTTTCCTTCCGATATTTGCTGAACCATTCAAGTCACTGTTAACCAGATGCTCCTCTTTTGTCCGATACAATCCTCGCTTAATTCGCTTACCAGAGAACGGGTAAGTCTTAGGATTGTCGGCATTGTAAACAGGTACTTCATCACCATCGATAGCACTTGCTTTGCTGGTATACGACTCTTCCTGTTCGGTGTAAACCAATCCGTATCGCTCACACAGTGCTCTCAACTTAGAACGCAAAGAATAAAACGGGATTTGTACAAAGTTCTGGTTGTTGCACTTGCCGATGTTGATTTCCTGTTTGATTCCAGGATTATAACCAACAATCAGTTGTGCAATCTGGTTATCAATGCAGTGGTTGACTATAAACCGTGCTGCCTTGTTCAGGTAATCTCTCACCTGATTATTGCGCCTTACCACCAGCTTTACTTGCTGGTTGGTAATACCTTTAATTCCCTGCTTATCCTTGATGGATTGCAGACAAGCATTGCGTTTGTTGTACCACTGGTTAATCGATTTAATTGGTTTGCCATCCACAAGGAAGGATGCCCCATTGGTATCAACACAAGCAGCAAGGTTGTCTACTCCCAAATCAATGCTAATCGCACTACTGGGATTGACTTCTACAGGTTCTGGTTCTACTTCGCTGATAAATTCAACCTCGAAGTATCGACCGTTGTATTGGGGGTGAATGCGAATCTCTTTGAGGGATCCGTAGTTAATGCGGTTGGGAAAGTTGATCCAGACTTCCCCAAACTGTTTCTTGAATTGATTGGACATGGGTATCCGAAACTTGCAGTCTTTGATGACCAGTCTCGGTACTTTTGTCTTGTCCTTACGGGTAGACAACCCGCAAGGGATTATCAGCAAGAAGTAGCCGTCTTTTGGCAAGTAGTGAGGAAGCTTAACTCGCTGTTGGTAGCTTCCCTCCCTAACTGCACTAATCAATCCGTAGAAGCTTTTAAATGTTCGGTCTACTACCTTCAGCGTCTGTTGAGCAATATCAGTGTTCAGCAACTGGTAGTTCTCGTTAACCTTACAATGGTGGTAGTTCGACTCGTAGCGCAGGTGCTTACGCTCCTGAAAGAAGTATTGTCGAACTGTGTAAAGCCCTACGTTGTAGAGGTTCTTACTCAGTCGGCACAATTCCTTGAGAGCCAAAAACTCGGACTTATTCAGTTCTCGCACTTGGTTCTTCTGGGTCAGGTACATAACCATCTTTTCGCTACAGTTATTAAGTATACAGCGAAATGGCAGGATGAATCCTGCCTATCCGTTTTCCTCCCTGGTCTAAAGACGCAGGGTTTCCAACGAGGATTTTCTATGAAGGATATCGAGCTTTCTGAGAAGGAGACCCTTGGATCTGATGTCAGTATTGACACCTATCACGTTCCAGTTTTGGGTCAAGAGTTAATTGCCGGTTTGGCTGTGCGTCCCGGCGGCCGCTATTTGGACGCGACGCTTGGGGGCGGCGGACACACGAGTTTGATTTTAGCGGCGGCGGCTGATGTTACAGTGGTGGCGATCGACCGCGACGAACAAGCCATCCGTTTTTGCCAAGCCCGATTTGCCAACTCGCCCGTTGAGTTTTGGCACGGCAACTTTGCCGAATACAAGTCCCCAGATGGCGAATTTGATGGTATCATAGCAGACTTGGGCGTCAGCTCGGCTCAGTTCGATACACCGGAACGAGGATTTAGTTTTCGCCACCCAGCTCAACTAGATATGCGTATGAACCAGCAGCAATCTTTGACCGCAGAAGAGATTATCAATCACTGGGAAGAAGTTAAACTAGCAGATATTATTTACAAATACGGTGAAGAGCGACTGTCGCGGCGCATCGCGAGGCGGATTGTACAAGGGCGTCCTTTTCAAACTACAACAGAACTCGCTGGGGCGATCGCCCTCGCCTTCGGTCCCAAGCAGCGCAACGGCAGAATCCATCCCGCCACCCGCACTTTCCAAGCTTTAAGGATAGCCGTCAACTCCGAACTAGCTTCTTTAGAAACTTTCCTAAACCTTGCCCCAAGGTGGTTAAAACCCGGTGGGAGAATCGGAATCATTACATTTCACAGCCTGGAAGACCGACCCGTCAAGCACCAACTCAGAGGAACACCCAGTTTACAGGTACTGACAAAAAAGCCGATCGTGCCACAATCCGAAGAAGTAGCTAGAAATCCCCGCTCTCGTTCTGCTAAGCTCAGACTGGCAGAAAGAGTAGCTTGATTCGGCAGTAGTAATATGCTTGCTGCAAAAAGTTCAGAGATTAGGGGGACTTGAATGCAGCAATATGCGTGCGATTCGGCACAGGTGTAGGGAATAGCGCCAACAGCCCACCCCTAACCCTCCGGGTATAGTGGGGCTTGAAATTCAGCCGATTTTGACCACACTCAGGTAGCAATACCGGGGTTAGTAGTAAGTGTTAAAATTCACACCGAGGACATTATGCAGCTAGTTAATAACTCTGCAATCAGAGCATTAATTAGTCATTTGGGAGGCGGGTGTGTTTAGAAAAGTACCGACTGCTAACACGGTCGTTACTCGTATCAAAGCGCGAAAGCTGACTGGGGAATTTTCCCTATTGAAGCGGCCTACCGAGGCGGGTTACAGTATCGAAAGCCTCTCATCTGTTGTGCGAACAGATGGTGCGAAAGGAATGCTCACCTTGAGGTGAAACGGGTTTCTTTAACTCAACTTGACGTAACTGATATGTTGCATATATCCAGCCCCCCTTTTCCTCCCGCCACCTTGCTGAGTACAGCTAGGGTGGGGGTTTTCAAGGGGGAAGAAAGATGAGTCGGGGAGATGGAAGCAAGCTGAAACTGATGGTAGTCGATGACGAACCAGACAACTTGGATTTATTGTACCGGACGTTTCGACGCGACTTTCAAGTTTACAAAGCAGATAGCGCCCTCAGCGCCCTGGAAGTTCTAGACCAACAGGGCGAGATGGCGGTGATTATATCTGACCAGCGGATGCCAGAAATGAATGGCACCGAGTTTTTGGGGAAAACAGTCGAGCGATTTCCCGATACGATTCGGATTCTGCTAACGGGATACACAGATGTTGAAGATTTGGTCGAGGCCATCAACTCAGGTCAAGTCTTCAAATACATCACCAAACCGTGGAATCCAGAAGAACTCAAATTGGTGATCAATCAAGCCTCAGAAACTTACAAATACTACAAGCAGCGCAGCGTTGCATTGCGCCGCGCTTTGCGCAAAGAATCTCTGTTCAATGAGGTAATGAGCGTGATTCGCGGGTCGCTAGATTACTCTAGTATGGTACAAACTATTGTTCAAACCGTAGGTCAAACTTTTGAAGCCAACTATTGTATGCTGCGGCCGGTAGAGACCGATCGACTATTGCCGAGTACCTTCCCCTACCAAGCCCAAACCGACGAGACCATTCACTTTTCTTTTGATGAAAATTTGCTGGTTCAAGCCGTAGCCAGCCGCCAAACTCAAGTGAACCCAAACAGTGGGGGGGACGGTAAATCGGTTGAGATTGCCGTGCCCCTGACTTACCAGCAAGAATTGCTGGCGGTACTGGCTTTGTGCCAGATTGGCGGCACTAACCCTTGGTCGGCAGAAGATATAGAGTTAATAGAAGGTGTAGCAGCTCAAGCTGCTCTGGCCCTGTCTCAAGCTAAGCTATACCAGCGCACTCTGGATTTAGCCAAGCAGATGCAAAACGAGTTGGAAGTGGCTCGCCAAATCCAAACAAACTTGTTGCGCCAAAGTTGGCCGGATTTTGAAACAGTCAGGGTGCAAGCTTGCTGCTATCCCGCGCGGGAGGTTGGCGGCGACTTTTTTGAAGTCTACGTCCACTCCCAAGGGGATATTTGGATAGCGGTGGGAGATGTTTCGGGTAAGGGAGTTCCGGCTGCTCTATTTATGGCCAGCGCGATTTCGGTGATGCGGCGGGAACTTTCCCAAGAAGTTTCTCCTGAACCCGATCGAGTTATGCACAATATGAATAGCAGTATGTCTGACGACCTGATCGGCAACAACCATTTTATTACAATGGTTGTTGCTCGTTACACTCCCTCAACGGGACACCTCGCCTTTGCTAATGCCGGTCACATTTACCCGATCGTTTGGTCTCACTCGGAGGTGAAAGCTCAAGCCGCTAGCGGTAAAACGCCAGCCGAGCCGAATTTCCTGAAAGCTCGCGGCATTCCCTTGGGGATACTACCAGTTTGGAGAGGCAAAGCAGGTACGATCGAATTAAAGTCAGGAGATGTATTTCTGCTGACGAGTGACGGGATTACTGAAGCTAGCGTGACCACTGAAGCGGTCCCTGGGGGTGAACAAACCCGTTCTATGCTACAACAAGAAGGGCTTTGGCAACTCTTGATTCAGGAACCTGGTTCCTTCAACTTGGACAATTTGTTGGCTCACATCAGAGCTGACAATCCCGTTCAGGAAGACGACCAAACCATACTCTCTCTGGAGGTCCTCTGAATCTGTCAGCGACTCCCGACGCATAGTCGGGGGTGAGAGCCGAAAAAACTGAAGCCCTGCTTGTTGACGGCCCACAGAGTAGTCCCGCAAAGGACTGCGTTATAGTCAACAGTAAAAAACCTAGCCCGCGATCGCGCGCAGCTAGTTTCCTGAATCGCTTTCCTGGGGGATTAAACACCTGTAAAGGTTTAAAGTAGAAGGCATTCGTCAGAAAAAACCAACGCTTAAAAGCCAGGGATTGAAACAAAGATTTTTTATACTTCGCTGCTTGCAGTCTGGGTATAATTATCACTTGTTAATGGGCTTTAGACCCATAACTAAAGTTTTCAACAATACTCTTAACTTCTGCCTTCTACCGAATGACGAATGCCTGATTTTTCAACAGAAAAGGCTAGTATCCCCCGAGTAGCGATAAGTATTGAGACCGAATCAATTCGGCGCGTCGTGTTTTATACCTGGTGTCAAGACACAGGGTTTTCAAACTTACGGGATTTTTTTATGAATACTGAGCTTCATGTGCCAAGCGACTTGCGGTTTTTAACAATTGTTGAAAATTGGTTGCTGAGCAGTTTGGAAGTAGAGCTAGGAGAGCACGTCGATTGGCCGCGTCAGTCGAATCGTTTGCGCTTGGTGTTAGCAGAAGCCTATTCTAACGTGATCCGCCATGCTCACAAAGATCAACCCAATTTGCCCGTGTTAATTCGCTTGAATTTAAAAAATAGGGATATTGGTTTAGAAATTTGGGATTACGGTAAAGGTTACGAAATGGATACTTACAATCCACCGAGACCGGAAGCTAAACAGGAAAGCGGCTACGGCTGGCTGATTATGAGCAGACTTATGGATCGGGTGGACTACACTTTGCAAATAGACGGTCGCAACTGTCTGAAGTTGGAAGCAAGTTTGCCGGAAAAATCTTAATTAGTCATTAGTCATCAGTCATTGACAATGCACTTTTTGACTGGCTTCGGCTGTCTGTCGCACGGTGCGGTGACAGCCACTTTTTCGTGCAGTATCGTCCCTCTCGCTTGAGACTGTAAGATTGTAGGGGTACAGGCCCGATCGCACAAATACCGAACCAACGCGGTCTTTATACCGTTAGCCGCACTTCACCAGAGATTTGGTTGACACTCCCCGGCGTTTACGCACGGGGATTCTTTAATCTACGAGCCAATTTGCTGAGGCAGGACTTCTCCAACC
>NZ_JAUBTO010000222.1:0-9262 GCF_036702495.1 Microcoleus sp. C2D2
GGTTTAACTGCTTATCAATCCATTCAACAAGCTCTCTCTACTGATGGCTCCCTTTTTTCCCCTAGTTGAGCAATTACTATTGATTAAACGCTAGTCTATCATGAACTCTAAATTATCTGGATACAAAATTCTTGCTATCGCTCGCGCTGTCTGCCGTTCATTTATGTGATATTAACTAAATTAATCTAGATATTTGTCGCCAAATTTACAAATCTTAAAGTTTATACTGCCTGTACGCTTGACTTGCCGCTCGGTGCAGAAGCGAATGCCGATAAACTAACCCATTCATGTCATCGGAATAGCCACCGCCAATCACACAAGCCACTGGATAACCCCGGGCCAAACAAGTAGATAAAACTTGCATTTCCCGGCGAAATAACCCCGTATCAGTTAAAGCTAATTTTCCCAGTTTGTCACCGTGATGAGGGTCTACTCCGGCATCGTACAAAACTAAATCTGGCTTGACATTTGAAAGCAAATCTGGTAAGAATTTATCCAAGGTTTGTAAATATTCGTCGTCCTCCATACCGACAGGCAAAGGTACATCTAAATCGCCCTTTTGTTTAGTGCCGGGAAAATTAACCTCGCAGTGCATCGAGAAAGTAAAAACGCTGCTGTCATCTTGGAAAATCACGGCGGTTCCGTCTCCTTGGTGCACGTCTAAATCGACAATTAAAACTTTGCGAACTAAACCAATTTTTTGCAAAACGCGAGAGGCGATCGCCAAATCATTAAAAATACAAAAACCAGACCCAAAAGCAGGAAAGGCGTGATGAGTTCCGCCTGCTGTATTGCAAGCCAAACCGCATTCTAAAGCGAGCTTGGCAGTTAGTACCGTCCCTGCAACCGCAGTGCAAGTGCGATTAGCAAGGGCCCGACTCCAAGGCAGACCAATTCGCCGCATCGCTTTGTCATCGAGCGTCCCGTTGCAGTAAGCTTGAACGTAGCCGTGGTCGTGGACTAATTCAATCCATTCTTGAGGCCCAAGTTCGGGAGCGTGAAATTGCGATTTATCTGCTACCCCGTCCGCGAGCAGCATCTGGTAAAGCATCCGAAACTTTGCCATCGGGAAGCGGTGATCCGGTGGCAGGGGTGCAACGTAATCTTCGTGGTAAATAATTGGTAAGTCCATTAAGATTATTGTAGAACGAATCAATCTCCAATGGAAAGCCTGCAATCTCAAATTTAAATTCTCTGGAGAACCTGTATTATATGCAACCACTAAAAACAGTCTGGGAGTCCGGCAGCAACAACCCCGAAAATGCTGACAGCCTCGATAATATCGGTCAGTGGTGGGGAAACCTCAACGGCAAAGAAATTAGCTGGGTACAGCGACTGATTCCGCAAATCGGCGGTCTCAGCGAAATTCACTGGCACCCCCAGCGTTTTGACGAAACATTTGTGATAGTCAATCCAGAAATTCGTGAGGATACTCTCTATTGGTACAAACGCGGTTCTCCTGTCCAACGTAATAACACTGTTCAGAAACTAGAACTAGACAACCTGCTACAGCAATTGTACATCTATCCTCAGTTAGAATCAGAAGTGGTAATTTGCATAGGATTTCCCGAAGTTAAATATCAAACACTTGAATTGAACAATCCTGAAATCGCCTTGGGGGGAGATAATATTTTGCTGCTGTGGGAGGCAGACCGAGAACTGGAAATTAAAATCTCCTTCAGCGATGAAAATTTTGCTAAACTTAAGGATTTGCTGGCATAAAAAAGACCGAGAAAAAAGTTGATACAGTTGGCATTAACTGCGGGCCCGTCGATCTATACTCTTAGTTACCTATAAATATCTTAAGACTGACGCGCGGGTGCGAAGCAACCAGGTTTTTTCACGAAAAGACGCGTTGCAGCCCGGGGTAACAGTAAAAATCCGGTTGCTTCGCGTCTGGCCGCCGTAGCGGGCTGTATCTCTGCTAAAACCTTTTGAAGGTAAGGTGGCAGCAGAATGTCAAGAAGCTGGCGCCATCCTCCAGGGACTTTTAACCCTAAAGTCAACCAAAAAACAGTCCCGGACACATCAATCGGGTTTGAGGTACGAAAATACTTGGTCGCAGCCCTTGAACAGAGTTAAAAAAAACCGGTTTCTTTGGTCTGGAGTGCCTAAGTCCTGATTTTTTTTCAGCATACTTAATTTTTGCAGCGAATAAGGAAATTTATTTTTGCAATAAAATATGACAACAATGCAGTGGATTTGAGTGTCGAACTTAAGACAAGCAGCCAAAAAGTTGGACGAATAGAAGGTGCGTTAGTCGCTGGGCTAATATCTAAAGTTAATCCTCTGTTTGCTGAGGTTAAAAAGGTTTGATGAATGATTTTAGCGGGAAGAGAATCCCTATACCTATTAAATCATTAATCTGCTGCTAGCACTATAAAATTCATAAGGGCAAGACAAAAGATGATATTTGAAAAAGAAAGGATTCACATTTTAATTATTGATAATCTGCCTGACCACCTCCGGTTTATATCAAATATTTTGACGAAAGAAGGGTATAAAGTTCAGGCGGCGGTTTCGGGAGAGATGGCGGTAAATGCTAATTTTGCCGTTCTCCCAGACTTGATATTGCTAGATATTGCCATGCCCAAAATGAACGGCTACGAAGTCTGCGAAAGACTGAAGGGTAACGAAACAACTCGGGAAATTCCGGTGATTTTCTTGAGCGTTTATAATGAAATTTCTCACAAAGTAAAAGCTTTTGAAGTCGGCGGTGCTGACTACATTACTAAGCCTTTTCAAGTGGAAGAAGTTTTAGCGCGGATCGAAAGTCAATTGACTATACAACAGCTATCTAAACAATTAAAACAGCAGAATGCCAAACTGCAACGAGAGATAGAATTTCGCAAGCGGACCGAAAAATCACTCCGGGAAAGCCAAGCGCGGTTGCAGAAATTGGCGGCCAATATACCGGGAGTTATTTATCAATTTATAAAGCAGCCGGAGGGAAGTTTCAAATTTGAATATATTAGTTCTGCTTGTCGGGAGATTTACGAATTAGAGTGTGAGGAGATATTTAAAAATCCTGACTTGTGCTTCGCTCAAAATCATCCAGATGACCGACAATATCTGGAAGAACAAATTGCTGCTAGCGCTCGAAGTTTAGAACCTTTTGCCTCGGAATGGCGGATTGTTACGCCGTCGGGTAAACTCAAATGGCTGCAATCTAATTCTCGACCAGAAATTCGCGAGAATGGCGATATAGTTTGGTATGGCGTACTTTTTGATATCAGCGATCGCAAGCAAGCAGAAATAGAAATGGCCTCCGCCAAAGCTGCTTTAGAACGGCAAGTTCAGCGAGAATTGCTGATTGCAAAAATAACTCAAGAAATTCGCTCAAGCTTGCAGCCCCAACAAATATTTCAAATAGCTGCAACTCAAATCGGTCAGGCATTCTGCGCCAATCGCTGTTTGATTCATACTTACGTTACTACCCCCCAAGCCGATCTTCCTCTGGCGGCCGAGTATATCGAACCCGAGTGCGAATCTATTGGGAACGTACCCATTCCAATTTGGGGCAATCCTCACCTCGTACAAATTATGATACAAGATCTGGCGATCGCCTCCAACAATGTTTACTCCGACCCTCTTTTGCAAGCTGTTCAACCGATTTGCCACAAGCTTGGGTTGAAATCGATGCTGGCAATTCGCACTTCCTACCAAGGCCTAGCAAACGGCGCTATCTGTTTGCACCAGTGCGATCGCTACCGTTCATGGACTAACGATGAAATCGACTTGTTAGAAGCTGTGGCCGCTCAAGTAGGGATTGCGATCGCTCAAGCTAAACTGATCGATCGAGAAAAAAACCGGCTTCAGCAGCTCGATCGGCAAAATAAACTGCTGCAAGCAGAAATCCGCACCCGCATCTGCGCTGAGCAAGCTCTGCAAGAATCTGAAACAGAATTGCGGGCTATTTTTGCCGCCATGACTGACACAGTTTTAGTGAGAAATGCAGAAGGGCGCTGCATCAAAATCGCCCCGACAGCAACGGCGCTTTTGGTGAAACCTCCAAGCGAGATGATTAACAAAACCGCCCACGAAGTTTTGCCGGAACCTGTGGCAGATTTGCTATTAAATGCCATCCAAGAAGTTCTAAAAACGAAGCAATGCATCAATGTTGAATATAGCTTGAATCTCGGAGAGGGCGAAGTTTGCATAGACGCTAAAGTTTCTCCGCTTACTCCAGATTCAGTGATTATCGTAGCGCGAGATATTAGCCTTCGCAAACAAACCGAATCCGCACTCAGAGAAAGCCAGCACTTCATTCAAGCGATCGCCGATTTCAATCCCAACCTATTGTACGTTTACGATGTAATTGAACAGCGGAATGTCTACAGCAACCGACAAATTTCGACGATGCTCGGATACACCGCCCGAGAAATAGAAGATATGGGTCCAGCAATCATGTCAACGCTGCTCAACCCCGAGGATTTGTCAGATTTTTTTGCAAGGGTTCAAAAATTGGAGCAAGCCAAAGACGGCGATGTCATTGAATGTCAATACCGAATGAAACACAAAAACGGTGAATGGCGGTGGATGCACAGTTGGGATACCGTATTTGTCAGAACAACTGACGGTAAGCCCAAACAAGTTCTAGGCACAGCTAATGACATCACAGACCGCAAATTAGCCGAAGAGAAACTGCTAGCATCGCAGCAAAGAATCTCATTTTTATTGCAGCAAACGCCGATCGCAGTTATCGAGTTAAACCTCAATTTAGAAATTATCACTTGGAATCCCGCGGCAGTTGCTATTTTTGGCTACAGCGAGCAAGAAGCGATAGGTCGAGTCGCCTCCGATTTGATCGTACCTGAAAGCTACCACCAGCAAGTCTCTGAGATTTTCAATCACGGCTGGAACGCCAAATCCAGCGGCACTTCCGAAAATCTGACCAAAGACGGCAGAATTATCACCTGCGAGTGGTACAATACTCAGCTAATTGATGATAACGGTACAGCGATCGGCATTGCATTAATGGCTGTAGACATTACCGAACGCAAGCAAGCAGAAACCGAACTGCAAGAAAGTGCTTTACGACAAAGAGCGATCGCCCGCATCATTGAAAGAATGCGGCAGACTTTAGATATCCGAGAAATTTTTCAGGCCACAACCCGAGAATTGCGCCAAACCCTGAAATGCGATCGAGTCGCCATTTATCGTTTCAATCCAGACTGGAGTGGCGAATTTGTAGCCGAATCCCGTGACCGCAAGTGGGTTTCTTTGGTCCAAGAACAGGAGATCGATTCTCACTTTACTGAAGGCGCTTTAGACAGCGAACTTTGCGTCGTACCCAACTTAGATAGCACCTCACAAGTATGCGATACCTATTTGCAAGAAACCAAAGGCGGAGCCTACAGCAGAGGTACACCTTACCTTTGTGTCCCAGACATTTACAAGCAGGGCTTCGAGAATTGTTACATCCAATTGCTAGAAAAATTTCAAGCTAAATCCTACATTATTGTGCCAATTTTCTGCGGCAAAAAGCTCTGGGGATTACTAGGATCCTATCAAAATTCAGGTCCCCGCCAGTGGAGCGAAGCTGAAATCAACGTTGCAGTTGATGTAAGCACTCAGCTAGGAGTAGCATTACAGCAAGCGGAATTGCTCGCCCGCACTCAAAGGCAGTCAATGGAACTGATGAAATCCAAAGAAAACGCCGAAGTTGCCAACCGCGCTAAAAGCCAATTTCTCGCTGCCATGAGCCACGAACTCCGCACGCCTCTCAACGCCATTCTCGGTTTTTCTCAAGTCATGGCTCGCAATAGTTCTATCACGGAAGAACAAAAAGAATACATAGAAATTATCAACCGCAGCGGCGAACATTTGCTGGAACTGATCAATGATGTTTTGTCAATGTCCAAAATAGAAGCAGGTCAAATTACCATCAATGAAAGCCGCTTCAATCTCTACAACCTTCTCAACAGTATCAAAGAAATGCTGGAGTTAAGAGCAAACTCAAAAGGTTTGCGCCTAATCTTTGAAACTACCGACTATTTGCCGGAGTACATTCAAACAGACGAAGCTAAATTGCGGCAAGTTTTAATTAACCTGCTAGGCAATGCGATTAAATTTACTCAACAGGGAACCGTTACTTTGCGCGTCAGCAGCGAAGTAGAAAAAAACGGCACAGCAGAAAACAAATCCCAATTGTATTTTGAAATTGCCGACACTGGACCAGGCATTTCTCCCTCGGAAATCTCCACATTATTCAAGCCCTTCGTACAAACCGAAACAGGTCGGAAATCAATGCAGGGAACTGGTCTCGGATTGCCGATCAGCCAACAGTTTGTCCGGATTATGGGAGGTGATATTGCGGTTGAAAGTCAAATCGATAAAGGCACAACTTTCAGATTTAATATCTACGTTAACTTAGTAACAGAAAGTGACGAAGAAGAAAAATCGGCGGTCAAACAAGTTATTGCTTTAGAAGCCGGACAACAAACTTATCGGATATTAATAGTTGAAGATGTAGCGGAAAATCGCCAACTGCTGGTTAAGCTCCTCGTACCGCTGGGATTTGAAGTCCGCGAAGCAACTAACGGTCAAGAAGGAATTGCTTTGCAGTCAACTTGGAAGCCGCACCTGATCTTAATGGATATGCTGATGCCAGTGATGGATGGGTACAAAGCGACAAGACAGATCAAGCAAACTCTAGAAGGTAGAGAAACAATAATTATTGCCCTGACGGCCAGTGCTTTTGACGAGCAGCGGCAGAGAATTTTGTCTGCTGGTTGTAACGATTTGATCTGTAAACCGTTTCGGGAAGAGGTACTCTTTGAAAAGATCGCGCATCACCTGAACCTGCGTTATATTTATGAGGAAGAAAACTCCTCTACTTCTTTTTCAGCACCGACGCTGCTTAAAAGTTTGACCACCGAGGATTTGCGTGTAATGCCCACAGACTGGGTAATCGAGTTGCACCGAGCAGCACTTTGCGTTGACGACAACCGCATCCTCGAACTCATCGAGCAAATTCCCGAAACTAAGGCAAATCTCGCTAAGGCTTTAGCAGATTTAGTCGAGAATTTTCGGATAGATATCATTATAGATTTAACTCAATTATATTATGATGAACGACCCTTCATTACCAGCGGAACCTAAAGACATTCTGATCGTTGACGATATGCCGGACAACTTGCGACTTTTATCCACTATGCTAACATGTTACGGGTATCATGTCAGAAAGGCTATTAACGGACAACTGGCTCTGCAAGGGGCGGAAATATCTCCTCCGGATCTAATTTTACTAGATATTAATATGCCGAAAATGAACGGCTATCAAGTTTGTGAGAAGTTAAAGTTAAGTGAAAAAACTAAAGATATTCCGGTAATTTTTATTAGTGCGCTAGATGACGTGAGGGAAAAAGTTAAAGCTTTTGAAGTAGGAGGAGTTGATTATATTACTAAGCCGTTTCAAATAGAAGAAGTCTTAGCCCGCGTCCAAAACCAACTTTCCCTTCGTTTGCTGCAATCCCAACTGCAACTGCAAGCTAGGGAACTGCACGATCGCAATTCTAGATTGCAGCAAGAAATCGCAGAACGGCAGCGGGCTGAAGAATCAATCCGGTTTTTGCTGGAAACTACGCGGGCGATCGGCGAAGCTGTAGACTTTAACTCAGCTTTAGAAGTAATTCTGCACCAAGTTGGCCAAACAATCCGATGGGACGTAGGAGAAGCTTGGATTCCCGATGCAGAAGGAACTGTGCTGCAATCTGCCCCGGGCTGGTATGCGAGTAACGCGAGGATGGATTCGTTCCGCAGCCAAAGCGAAAAGCTGACATTTGCCATGAATATAGGGCTACCGGGACGAGTTTGGGCATCCAAGCAACCGGAATGGGTAGAAGATATTTCCCAGGGCTACCCGGATTTTCTCCAAAGTGAAATAGCACTAGAAATCGGATTTAAAGCGGGTTTTGGCGTGCCGATTTTGGTAGGCGATGAAGTATTGGCAGTGCTAGTTTTTTTTAAAATTTCGTCTTGTCGGAAAGACGCGCGATTTATAGACATTTTTAATGCAGTCGCTACTCAATTAGGTTCTTTGATTCAGCGCAAACAAGCAGAAGAATTGCTGCGCATTGCTCAAGAGAAATATCACAGCATTGTAGAAAATGCGATGGAAGGCATTTTTCAAAGCACACCTTCAGGAGGCTATATCAGCGCTAATCCAGCTTTGGCAAAATTGTACGGTTACGACTCGCCAGAAGAACTGATGTCCGACATTAAAAATATTTCTCAGCAACTGTACGTTGACGCGGAACGCCGCCTCGAATTCGTGGCTGCTATGGAGGCTGACAATGCCGTTTCGGGGTTTGAATCTATGGTATGCCGCAAAGACGGGCGCCGGATTTGGGTGTCAGAAAATGTCCGGGCTGTTCGAGATTCAAAAGGTGAGCTGCTCTACTATGAGGGTACTGTTTCTGACATTACAGAGCGTAAATTAGCGCAAGAAGCCCTCAAAGTTCAACAGGAACAAAGCGAGAAGTTGCTGTTAAATATTTTGCCCAAACCAATAGCAGAACGCTTGAAGGCGCAGCAAAGTACAATTGCCGACAGTTTTGCCGAGGTAAGTGTTTTATTTGCTGATATTGTTGGCTTTACTGAGTTGTCGGCGAGAATGTCTCCGACGGAGTTGGTAAAGCGCTTGAACGTGATTTTTTCCCACTTCGACCAGTTAGCTGAAAAGTACGGTGTGGAGAAAATTAAGACTATTGGCGATGCTTACATGGTAGTCGGGGGATTGCCTATGCCGAGAGATGACCACGCCGAGGCGATCGCCCAAATGGCCCTGGGAATGCAGGCAAAAATAGCAAAGTTGTCCGCCGACACAGGAGAAAAACTGGCAATTCGCGTCGGCATCAATTCCGGGCCGGTTGTTGCGGGAGTAATTGGTGTGAGCAAGTTCACCTATGATTTGTGGGGAGATACGGTGAATGTAGCGGCGAGGATGGAAGCTACGGGTTTTGCAGGCAGAATTCAAGTTACTGATGTTACTTATGAGCTTTTGAAAGATAAGTATTTGTTGGAGAGGCGAGGCGTAATTCAGGTAAAAGGTAAGGGGAATATGATGACTTATTGGTTGCTAGAAAAAAAGTAAAAATTAGGAATTGGCAAGGGGGAATCGGGAAGGAAGAAGGCGAAAGAAAGAAGGAAGTAGGTTTACTGAGATGTTGCACCATTCTCAATAAGCTGTTTCGCATTAAAACTGGTATAATAATAAATCACAAGTCACATAAAAGCCAGAAGTATGCCTGCCAAAAAT
>NZ_JAUBTO010000223.1:0-9020 GCF_036702495.1 Microcoleus sp. C2D2
CAAGTGAGGTGGAAAAAGAGTTTTGACTTTTTTTGAGGTGAGTGCTAGAATTTGGGTGATTACTCCGCGTCCTCTCCTGCAAAAGGATTAAAAATTCCAATTGACTGGACGTAACTGGCACCCAACCCCGGTGATGTGCTGGTGCTAGTGGCAGTGGTTTCGCGTTGCACGGGTGCAACAATTTGGGGGCGCAAAGATTTCTTCATTTTTTCTTTCTCCTTAATTTTGGCTTTTTTTTCGCGACTCGGCGTGGCGTGGCTTTTCGCCTTATTCCTCCCTCGGGGGGTCGGGTTTTGGCGTCGCCACTCTCACGCCCGTTTCTAGTTTTATTATTAACACTAACTCTCACTCTCGTCAAGCTGTTTTTGATAAGTTTTTTTAAGCGATTTTCGGTTTTTTTTCGCATTAAATATAGGCTGGTTTAAAGCTCAACCCAACCACAAGAAATAATAGCGATTAATTGAAGCGAGAATGGCAAGCAGACTAATTAAAAAGCGAGAGCCCTTTTATTCCGGTATTGAGGTTTTAATAATTTGTCCGGGTTAATAGCGAGCGATCGCTTGGCGGATTAATTAAAAAGCGAGATCTCTTTTTTGCCGGTATAGAGCTTTTAATAATTTGTCCGGGTTAAGAGCGATCGTACTACAAGAGCGATCGCACTACACTCACCATTTTTATTGGTTCAACTACCCACCCCAAAAAATCCAAGTCTTCCGAACCCCGTGCCAGGTATCGTCCAACCTTGAACTGACAATGGTTGTGCGTCAATTCCGAGAGGCGAACAGAGCGCCATATGAGGTAGAAAAAGAGTTTTGACTTTTTTTGAGGTGAGTGCTAGAATTTGGGTGATTATTCCGCGTCCTCTCCCGCAAAAGGATAATATTTAGGTTCCATTGAAGCCCGGGCCCACCCGGTGCTCGGTGTGCTTGCTGTGCTAGTGGCAGTGGTTTCGCGTTGCACAGGGGCAGCTTGTTGGGGGCGCAAAGATTTCTTCATTGTATTTCTCGTTGAATTTGGGCTTGTTTTTTTTCGCGGCTCGCGTCGCGGCTCCTTTCGCCTTATTCCTCCCTCGGGGGGTCGGGTTTTGGCGTCGCCACTCTCACGCCCGTTTCTAGTTTTATTATTAACACTAACTCTCACACTCGTCAAGCTGTTGCATGATAATTTTTATTAAGCGATTTTCGGTTTTTTTTGCATAAAATATAGGCGGGTTTAAAGCTCAACCCAACCACAAGAAATAATCCGGATTCCAATTGAAGCGAGAATGGCAAGCAGACTAATTAAAAAGCGAGATTCCTTTTATTCCCGTATTGAGGTTTTAATAATTTGTCCGGGTTAAGAGCGTGAGCTTGGCGGATTAATTAAAAAGCGAGATCCCTTTTACGAACGCTTAACCGATGATGGGTTAACTCAATGGCATCCGGCTTTTTTGCGACGCCGGGAACAGCTTGGAAGAATGTGCCTTGAAGTACAAAGGTTTTTGCCAAAAGTACAAACCCAAGGAGAAGAACCCAACCAAGTGCCACGCTTGGTAGCAAGCTACTCGGCGGGGTTCATCCAGAGGGTAAGAGTAAAAGTTCAACTACCCACCCCAAAAAATTCAAGTCCTGTTCCCAGCCCCGAACCCCGTGCCAGGTATCGTCCAACCTTGAACTCACAAGGGTTGTGCGTCAATTCCGAGAGGCGAACAGAGCACCAAGTGAGGTGGAAAAAGAGTTTTGACTTTTTTTGAGGTGAGTGCTAGAATTTGGGTGATTACTCCGCCCCGTCTCCCGCAAAAGGATTAAAAGGTGCGGTTTTTAAACATGCACCAACCCCGACAACGCCAGTGCTGGTGGTAGTGGCAGTGGTTTCGCGTTGCACGGGTGCAACAATTTGGGGCCGCAAAGATTTCTTCATACGTTTCTCCTTGAATTTTGGCTTTTTTTTCGCGACTCGAATTGGTGTGGGCTTTCGCCTTATTCCTCCCTCGGGGGGTCGGGTTTTGGCGTCGCCACTCTCACGCCCGTTTCTAGTTTAATATTAACACTAACTCTCACAAATTCAAGCTGTTTTTGATAACTTTTATTAAGCGATTTTCGGTTTTTTTTGCATAAAATATAGGCTGGTTTAAAGCTCAACCCAACCACAAGAAATAATCGCCATCAATTGAAGCGAGAATGGGAAGCAGACTAATTAAAAAGCGAGAGCCCTTTTATTCCGGTATTGAGCTTTTAATAATTTGTCCGGGTTAAGAACGATCGCTCGCTTGGCGGATTAATTAAAAAGCGAAATCCCTTTTATACCCGTATTGAGCATTTTAATAATTTGTCCGGGTTCACAAGAGCGATCGTACTACAAGAGCGATCGCACTTCACTCACCATTTTTATTGATTCAACCACCCACCCCAAAAAATCCAAGTCCTGTTTTTCACCCCCCCGTGCCAGGTATCGTCCAACCTAGAACTGACAAGGGTTGTGCGTCAATTCCGAGAGGCGAACAGAGCTAATATGAGGTGGAAAAAGAGTTTTGACCTTTTTTGAGGTGAGTGCTATAATTTGGCTGATTACTCCGCGTCCTCTCCTGCAAAAGGATTATACGCCAAGCCAATCAGAGAGGCCACCAACCCCGGTGATGTGCTGGTGCTAGTGGCAGTGGTTTCGCGTTGCACGGGTGCAACAATTTGGGGGCGCAAAGATTTCTTCATTTTTTCTTTCTCCTTAATTTTGGCTTTTTTTTCGCGACTCGGCGTGGCGTGGCTTTTCGCCTTATTCCTCCCTCGGGGGGTCGGGTTTTGGCGTCGCCACTCTCACGCCCGTTTCTACTTTTTATATTAATACTAACTCTCACACTCGTCAAGCTGTTTGTGATAAGTTTTAGGAGCCAATTTTCGGTTTTTTTTGCATTAAATATAGGCTGGTTTAAAGCTCAACCCAACCACAAGAAATAATTGTGATAAATTGAAGCGAGAATGTCTTGCAGACTAATTAAAAAGCGAGATCCCTTTTATTCCCATATTGAGGTTTTAATAATTTGTCCGGGATGACAAGAACTCTCGCTTGGCGGATTAATTAACAAGCGAGAGCCATTTTTTTCCCGTATTGAGCTTTTAAGAATTTGTCCGAGTTAATCGCGAGAGCGATCGCACTTCACTCACCATTTTTATTGGTTCAACTACCCACCCCAAAAAATCCAATTCTTCCAAACCCCGTGCGAAGGTAGGAAAACCACTCTCCTGACAATGGTTGTGCGTCAATTCACCGCCTAGGCGAACAAGCGCAAGCATGAGGTGGAAAAAGAGTTTTGACCTTTTTTGAGGTGAGTGCTAGAATTTGGCTGATTACTCCGCGTCCTCTCCCGCAAAAGGAGTGCATTGCCGGGTGGCAATGTCACAATATGTCAGTGCACCCACCCCCACGCCAGTGCTGGTTGTTGTGGCAGTGGTTTGGCGTTGCACGGGTGCAACTATTTGGGGCCGCAAAGATTTCTTCATACATTTCTCCTTGAATTTTGGCTAGATTTTCCTCGCCTGGCGAGCGTCATTTTTCGCCTCACTCTTCCCTCTCTGGGTTAGGTGAGGCGTCTCGACTCTCACCTGCTTTTCTATTAATGAGATTAACACTTCATCAAAAATAGTCAAGTCTTTTTCGGAATGTTTTTTCGCACTTTTTATTGAGTTTTTCGCAGGAACACTGCCAGGTTTAAAGCTCAACCCTGTCTCAAAAGCACCAAAGAAATTTTGATAATTAGGCGACTTGTAGCGTCTGTGGCTTTGGTAAAAGTTTACCTGTTTGATTATATGCGTACACCATATCTTCTAAAACTTCCTTAGCATTCTCAAGTGCTTCTTCATAAGTTTCTCCGTGTGTGCGAGTGTATTTCCCCCATTCGGGTAAAGTAGCAACATACGCCCGATCTTCCTCAGACCATTGAATTAAAATGCTATATTTCATAATTCATCCCCTTGCTCTAACTGCTCCAGTTCTTCGAGTGCTGCTGTTACATCTTTTTCCTAGTAAGGTTTTGCATCATTGCCATCTTTGCCAGAAAGGACTACGGGGTTTGACAAAAGTGAATGATTCCAGTAGGAATGACTACCCTTCCCACGTTTAGGCAACAGTATAAATCCTGCTTTCTGCAACATCTGTTTCAATTCTCTAACTTTTTTGGGCATTGGGCATATTGTGTAGTATATCAAAGCAACCAAAGTGCTCGCATTAGTGAAACCCAAAATGGAAGAGCGCCTCTCCACAAAATTCAGAAGCGACGCCTTCTCAAACCCATTCAAGACCAAATCCGGCCCCGACGGAAAGGAACCTTTGGCTTATCTGCTTGCCCCTCGGATAGCTTCTTCCACCAATAACCGTAGTCTTCCAATCCAGTCGAATTTAACAAATGCTCTTTCGCGTCTGGCGCATCAATAATTGGCATCATCGACTGGCCCCAAACAGCATCACCGTAAATCTTGCCATTTTGAGGTTTTTTGGCTTTCTCTCGCGCCAAACTTCCTGACCCTTCCGCCAGCGGCCAATACCCCACTAACCCCGTTTCATCGCCTTTTAAACGGTGAACTAATTTCGATTGAATGTCCTTAGGGGTGCGGACTTTATTCCACAGACGAATCTCGGCAATTTTCCCATTAAAAAAATAATCTCCGTAACCCGGTTGCTCCGTGTTCCCCGCACCAATACGGAAGGGACGTTTAGTATTGGCTTTAAACTTGACATTCTCTCGCTTGCTCACTTCCTGGCCGTTGACATAGAAATAAGCTGTATCAGATTTTCCCTCGTACACCCCCGTCAAATGTACCCAAGAATTAATCTCAATATCCGGTCCACCCAGAACAATCCAACCCTCTCCCACCTCGCCAGTACCCAGCCAAAACTCCCATTTCTGGGAGGGAGTCGCATAGAACATATAGCCCTTGCAACCATTCACATCCGACCCATCCCGCGACATTAATACTGAGCGGTATCCACCGCCCCCAACGAACATCACCCACGCCTCAATCGTGAACGTAGCGGGATTGATTTCCTTGGCATAATCAATATCAATCTTGTCATCAATGCCGTCAAAATTCAGCACTGTTTGCAAGCGTTCTTGTGGAGCATTCGCATTAGTCATAGTAACCATCTCCTGTGTTTCAATTACTGCGGCGAGGACGGGAACCTCAGACAACTCCCAAGTTGCCTGATGAACGGTTCCGTGATTAGCATTTTGAGTTTTGTCGCAAACTGTATTGCCCGTACCTTCATTTAAAGGCCAATAGCCTGCTAGTCCCAATTCATTCCCTGCTAAACAGCGGGACATATCAGCTTGAAGTTCTGCTTGAATGCGGCATTTATTCCAGATGCGGACTTCAGAAAGTTGACCTTTCCAAGATTCTGCACCTTGAGGATTTTTCCTGCCAATTTCCCAACTAATGCTGCTTGATTTTGACCGCCGGCTGCCGACAAAAGTCTGCACGAGTTCACCATTGACGTAAAAGTGAAGCTTGCTGTTAGCTTCAAACACCAGCGCTAGATGAAACCAAGTGCCTGCTACAAGCTTAGCTGAGGTAGTGTTGTAATTTTTTCTCTTATAAACCGTGAATCGGAGCTGGCTGTTAAATAAACCAAAACCCCAAGCAGGATGCTCCGAAAATATCCTTTGCACCCCCTTAGTTGTTTTAGTTTTCACCCAAGCTTCTACCGTAAAGTTGTTGCCTAAATCGCAGGAAATATGGGGGAGGGCAACATAACTCTCTACTCCGTCAAAGGTCAGAACTGGTCGGCTGTTATTTAGGAGATTAGTCATCACTTTGATTCCTGCTGGCTTCAGAGTTTAGATATGAATTGGATCTGGATGCCAAGTTTCAATACGGTTCAGTTAAAAATATTTATTCCTTGGAGATCCCCCTAAATCCCCCTTAAGAAGGGGGACTTTGAGTAAGTTCTTGTCCCCCCCTTTTTAAGGGGGGCTAGGGGAGATCGATCTTAACTGAACCGTATTGGGCCAAGTTTCCCAATTCATATCTAAACTTTTTAGTTGAAAAATCAGCCGTTATTTTTGGCTAAAAAGAGGAGAAAAGTGGTTTTTACCGCCTGCCCCGCCCGCAGCCACAGCTAGAACTTTTAAGCTTTGGATAGCTGCGGTAAGCAAAGGCCGCCGGGTCATTGTAATTTGCCCCGTGCATCAAATCGATGCGAATGTCAACCAAATCTTCCGATCGACCGTTGACCACATCAAGCGATCGGTGGGGGTGAATTAATTCCGGTCTTTTCACAGGAGCCGATAAATTAGGCAGCTTCATCAGAAATATGGGTTTGAAACCCCGTCCTTTTAGGACGGCTTTACATTGGATGGGGGGGGAGGAATTCTCCCCCGATGAATGCTTGTTACCGCCTTGGATATACTAACGACGTTCGACGTTTTGTATTCGCCTTTAACCCGGACAGTTACGGATCGAGTGCTTTCTACCTGTACGCATAACAAGTGGCGGTAAGCCCGTGTGTGTATATCCCTTCGCCACTGACTATCAGAGAGGTTACAGACTAGGGAGGCATCCAGTAACATCGTTCGGTGTACCACCACCAGATAATTCAGTTTGTCTCAAAGACTCCGGCTAGACACTGTTTTAGTCTCAAATTAAGAAGGTGGTGAGTCTTCCTCTTTCTTGCCCCATGCCTTTAGGCTGGGGTTAGTGACATTACCTCCAAAATTAGTAAGGAGTAGACCAAGAACGCACCTCGCCCAGCGTTACCGGGATGATATCGCTAACATCAATAGTAAAGCGGTAAACTTTCTTAGCGCGGCGGCTATTTTCTGGGTCGAAAAACTTCAATTTAACATCCCAGCAATCGCTGTCAAGCCGACAGAACGGGCTTTTTTCTACGTTAATGCTATCGAGTTCCATGCCTGTCGCCACTGCTTCGGCGAAGGTAGAAGCAGCTTGGAAAGCGTTAGTAGCAGCAAAATTTAGCGCCCGGTCTTGGGAAGTGGTACCTAAGTTCCGCAAATCGTAGTAAATGCGGTTGAGGAAACTGCCGAGGGTGCGGCGCATCGTTTCTTCGGTCGCCTCTGTTGCCGTGGTCCGTACCGTTTCTAAAGCCGCGGTGACGAGGGTATTAACTTTCCAACTGTAAATTCCTCGCGTGTTGTGCGGTTCAATCACCGGCACTACTTGCCCGGAGAACAGTTTAACGGTTTTTCCGCTCAGAATCCCCGGAATGCTGACTCGTTCCACATAGTCTTCACTGTCTTCCGCCTCTACTTGGCCTGCCAAAAATTCTTGCAAAAGGCCGTACACGTCGCGACCAAAAGCGCCGACGGGCTCAATGGCGTAAATGGGTGTCAGTTCCAGGTTGAGCGTCCAAATTAAAGACTTCGCCTCTGAGGGGTTTTGTTCGAGATAGTCTGCCATCTGGCGGGCGTCGTAAGGATTAGCCGGCACAGTGGTAGTGTCAATTTCATAGGCGGGCATCAGTTGCTTGAACGAGTCGCGCCTCGCCTCGCTGCCGAAGTCGTAACCCAATGTTCCCAAAGCGTAGACAAGCTGGACATCTTCGAGTTCGCTGGGTGCTTGGCTGGGGGCGATGCCGGTGCGTCGGTTGTTGCTCATAATAGAATTGCTTGGGCTGCTAGATGAACGAATTTGTGTGGAAGTTAGTAGAGATTCGGGGGTGGGCGGGAGAGATGTTGAAGAAAGCACTGCGCTTTCTAAGCTTTCTTGTAGTTGCTCTTGGGCTTGTACGGTTTCTTCTAAAACTGTTTGAGTTATTCCTTCGCAACCGCAGCCAGCAGCTTCGACGCCTTCTAATTCCTCTGACATTTTTCCTCCTTGTATTAAATAAGTTGCACCCAAAACATTGAGCCTGCCAACTAGACAGCGGTCTGCACTTTCTGTGTCGGCATCGCAGGGTAAGGCACTTTTTAAAATGGCCTCCCGCACTTTGCTCGGATCGGGCTTTTGTCCCAGCCTAATTTGCAGACTGAGCAACAAAGCAGCCACGCCGGAAATAACGGGGGTGGCAAAGCTGGTGCCGCTAAGTCGGGTAGTGCCTCCTCCGGGCTTTGCTCCTAGGATGTTTTCTCCGGGGGCTAGAATACCTTGATCCTTGTAGGTTTCCCCCCAGTTACTAAAATTTAGAGGCCGACCTCGATCGTCCATTGCTCCGACTGCCAAAACTGCCGGGAGTGCAGCAGGTACGTGCAAGCAATTGCAACCGTCGTTCCCTGCAGCAGCCACGATTAAAACGTTGTTGTCGTTGCACAGTTGCACGGCTTTTTCGAGCCAGCCTTCGGCTTCGCCTATTTCGGTCAGTTGACCGCCGCTGATGTTAATAATGTGAGCACCGGCATTGACAGCACTTTCGATCGCACGCGCTATATCTAGCTGAGAAACCCTAGAACGGTTGTCGGAAAAGATGGGAACGATTAATCCCCGGCATTTAGGGGCAATTCCGGGTATTTCTGAGCCGTGTTGCCCGAAGATGATGCTGGCAACGTGGGTACCGTGCAGAGACATGGCACCGGTGGAAGATAGTTCTTCCTGCACCAATGTGGGTAGCCGTTGGAGGTTGGCTCCGGCAAAACAAGCGTGAGCCTGGTCTACTAAGCCATCTAGTACCGCTACACAAACTTGGGAATCACCGGCAGTTTTTTCCCAAAGGCTTTGAATTCCAGGGATTTGGATTACATCGGCCATTAAATTTATAAAATCCTTTGGCTGAGAGCGTCTCAAGCGTCCATAACAGAAGCTTTCAAACAATACTAAGTAAATTTGTATTCACAAACATTTCGTTTTGTAACAATTAATTTTAATTTTTGTAAAGTTTTTTATTGGTGGTCCCGCCATCCAATAAAAAACCTAAATTTTGTCTTTTATATCAATTCCGGTTGCACCGTCCGTGATTGTTGAGAGTTGAGAGTTGAGAGTTGAGAGTTGAGAGTTGAGAGTTGAGAGTTGAGAGTTGACTCGATTTTATTAGACCTCTTGCAAAAATCCTTTTCCTCAATTGATGGGACGGGCTCTTCGGCCCATCCCACAAGAAAAAATAAC